>JBKQKT010000438.1:0-5672 GCA_052147365.1 Candidatus Korobacteraceae bacterium
TCTTCGGGGGCGCGGGCTGTAAGGATGCCCGCGCTGAGGTGCTCAGGCTCGCGGAAGTGCTGAATGCGCCGGTCGGCTACACCTTCCGCGGAAAGGACATCCTCGAGGCACAGAACTCCTACGGCGTTGGCATGACGGGGCTGCTTGGTTGGGGTTCAGCCCACGTGGCGATCCAAGACTGCGATCTGCTGCTCATGTTGGGCACCGATTTCCCGTATCACCCGTACATGCCCGAGGACTCGACGATCGTGCAAATCGACGAGCAGCCAAGCCACCTGGGCCGGCGCGCGAAGGTGCACCTTGGGCTCGTCGGCGACGTGGCCGAGACGCTGAAAGCGCTGCTGCCGCGCCTCACTCAGCGCACGGAGCGAGCCTTTCTCGACAAGATGCTGGCAGCGCGCAAAAAGGCCGCGGAAAATTTGCAGACCTACGCAAAGCATTCCGGCGGCGGACAAGGCCTGCGGCCGGAGATGGTGGCGACTGCAATCGGCGATCTGGCTGCCGACGACGCGGTGTTTACCCTGGACACCGGCATGTGTGTCGTGTGGGGAGCACGCTACGTCCAAATGCGTCCGGGCCAGCGGATTCTGGGCTCGTTCGGCCACGGTTCGATGGCCAACGCGATGCCCCAGGCGATCGGAGCGGCCGTCGGAACCGGGCGCCAGACCATCGCTTTCTGTGGCGATGGCGGCTTTACCATGCTGATGGGGGAGATCCTGACCGCGGCGGAGCTTGATTTACCGGTAAAGCTGATGGTGTTCAACAACTCCACCCGGGGCATGGTGCGCGCCGAGATGGAGGTTTCCGGCTACCCGCCCTGGGGCACCGACGTGAAGAACCCGGATTTCGGCGCGGTTGCGCGCGCCGTCGGAATCTCCGGAGAACGCGTCGAGAAGCCTGAAGATATCGAGCCCGCGATCAAGCGCGCGCTGGATCACAAAGGGCCGGCGCTCATCGATTTCGTCACCGATCCACGCGCCCTGTCCATGCCGCCGAAGGTCACCTTCGAACAGATCCGCGGCTATGCGCTGAGCATGGGCAAGTTGGTGTTTGAAGGCAACACCGCCGAGGTGCTGGACACCGTAGCATCCAACATTCGCGATCTGAAGCAAGTGCTATGAGGAAAGTCACCGGCGCCGAAAGAGTCAACCGCTGGGGTGAGCTGAAACCCAAGCCCGGTTGATTTCCGGTTCTATAGCGCTGTCATCCCGACCGAGGACTTCAGTCCGAGCGGAGGGACCTGCGGTTCGCCGCGAGCGTCTTGAGACCTACTAAAACCGCAGATCCCTCGACTCCGCTCCAAAAGCGGCGCTCGCCGGGGACCCCGGCTGCGCTCCGCTCGGGATGACAATCGCATACTTTCTTGCTTGGAACTGGAAACCTGAAACTTGAAACTCGACCACTGACAACTGACCACCGACCACTGCTTCACGCTTCCCGCAGCGCTCTCGTAATCGGCATTCGTGACGCGCGCAACGCCGGCAGCATTCCGCCGACAACGCCCATCACCACCGCGAAGACCAGTCCAACAAGCAGCAACTGCGGCGTCACCCGGAAGGCGAACGCCAGCTCGCTGAACGAGTTGGTTCCCGTCGCCGCGGTGAAGCCGTTCATCGGCAACGCCACCAGGCAGCCCAGAAGGCCGCCAATCGCGGCCAGCAGCACCGACTCCATCACGAAGGAAAACAGGATGCTGAAGCGCGAGAAGCCCAGGGCGCGCAGCGTGCCAATCTCGCGGGTGCGCTGCGAAACAATCGCATACATGGTGTTCATGGCGCCAAACACCGCGCCAATGCCCATCACCACCGCGACAAACACGGCCAATCCCAGCAACGCGCCGGCGGTTGGCCCAGCCAGGTTCTCGTAGTACTGCCGCTCGGCGTCCGCCTGCAACTGGAATTGCGGATTGGCGCGCAGGTCCTTGTCGAAGCCGGCGAGAACCGCCGGGCTGGTCAGGCGCACGGTCAGCGACTCGCATCCTCCATTGCGCCCGATGGCCGGAGCCATGGCGTCATAATCGCCCCAGATCTCGCTCTCGAATGAGCTGCCATCGGCGGTGAACAGGCCAACCACCTTCCAGTTCTTGCGCTGAATAGGGATGATGGAACCGACCTCGACTCCCTGCAGCCGGTCGGCAACCTTCTTGCCGACAATCACCTCGAACAGGCCGGGTGTAAACATCCGGCCTTCAACCATCTGGATGCTATTGCGCACTTTGAAAGCCGTGGGAGTGACGCCGCGGAAGGTGATGTTGGTAGGCAGGCCGGTCGCCTTCTCCGGACGCGCGGTGATGACCACCACTTCACAGGAAGCCAGCGGCTTTCCGTCATCACCTCGCGCCACCCGCGGATCGACAGCGACGATATTCGCGGCGCCAACGTCCATCCACGAGCTCAGCTCTGACATCGAGCCGCGCTGGGTGACAATCGCATTGTTGTCGGAACCCGTGGAACTTAGGGCGATATTGAATCCGCGGGCCATGGAAAGAATGGTCACGAAGGCCGCCACCACAAGCGCGATGCCGAAGATGGCTAGCAGCGTGACCTTCCACCGCGAGCGCAGGTTGCGAACGTTGTAGGAAATAGGTAGAGCCATGAGAACCTCGGAGCAATGAGTAGTTGGTATTTGGTAATTGGTAGCTGGCAACTAGCAATTGGTGCTTGGTAATTAGTAGTTGGCGCTTAGCAATTGTTCTTGAATTGTCATCACGAGGCGGCTTCAGCCGCCGAGGGATCTGCTTTCTTAGCAATGTCCAAAAAGCAGATTCCTCGCGCCCAAACACAAGGGGCTCGTAATGACAAGCCGAAAGCAAATGCCAAACACCATCTACCAATTACCAATTACCAATTACCAACTACTAATTACCCCCCAGCAAATACTTCTGCACAAACATCACCGTCGTATAGAACTGGAAGTCGGCATTCTTCTTCTTCGCGAAGCCATGACCTTCGTCCTTGGCGACCAGATACCACACCGTGGTTCCCTGTTTTTGGAGTGCGGCCACCATCTGGTCAGCCTCGCTCTCGGGCACCCGCGGATCGTTGGCGCCGGCGACCACCATCAACGGCTTGGTAATCGCGTTCACGTGATTCATGGGAGCGATGCTCTCCAGAAACGCGCGCATCTTGGGATCGCGCTCGTCGCCGTATTCCACCCGGCGCAGATCGCGGCGATAGGCCTCGGTGTGTTCGAGGAAGGTCACCAGGTTCGACATGCCAACCACGTCCACCGAGCAGGCCAGCTTCCCGTCATAAAGTGTGGCCACGGCCAGCGTCATGTGTCCGCCGTAGCTTCCGCCGGTGACCATCACTCGCCGGGCGTCAAGCTCCGTCTGCGCGGCCATCCAGTCGAACAGCGCGCCAATGTCCTTGTAGGTACCCTCGCGCAGGAAGCCGTTGTCAAGTTGCGTAAAAGTCTTGCCATAGCCCGTCGAGCCGCGCACATTGGGATAAATCAGCGCCACTCCCATTTCGTTGAGGTAGTAGTTGTTGCGGCCAATGAAGAGCGGCCGTGACTGGCCCTCCGGTCCGCCGTGAATCACGATCGCCACCGGATACTTGCCCGATGCCGGCTTGGTCTTCGGCAGATACAGCCAGCCGGAAATCTCGCGTCCATCAAAGCTCTTCCATTTCACTAATGTCGGCTCGACGAAGTTCTTCGGATTCAGTCCCCCGGTCTCGCTCGCCGTCCAGCGCTCCAGCTTCGCCGTCTGCACGTCCACCGAATACGCGTCGGCCGGCGACTGCGCCGAGTTCAGGCTGAAGCCCACGTCCCGATTGTTCTGGTGCCACTTCAGGTCGTTAATCACCCCCGTCGGTATCCTCGGCATGGGGCGTTCCTTGCCGGTGCTGAGGTCGAGCACGTGCAGGCTGCTGAGGCCATTTTCGTTCAGGGCAAACGCAACCATCTGCCGGTTTGGCGAAAGCTTGACGCTGTCCTCGATATCCCACGAGTAGCTGGTCAGGAATTTCAGCGACTTGCTCGCCAGGTCCATGTACGCCAGGCGCTGGAACTCGTTGTCTTTGTCGGTAACGACGTAGATGCCTTTGCCATCGGCGCTGAATCCGACCGGCTGGTAGAAAACCTTTTCGCCACCGCGCGGCGTCAGCTCTTTCTTCTCGCCGCTGGCCACGTCCACCAGCCACAGATAGCTCTCGTTGATCGACACAAACTCCACCGCCAGCAGCGTGCGGTCATCGGGCGACCAGTCGAACACTTGCCAGCCACCGCCCTGGTTTTGCGTCAGCAGCTTGTCGCTGCTTTTGTCGGAGGGATTCATCACGTAGAAATCGAGGTCGGCGCGGTTGCGCCGCGTGCTGGCATAGGCGATGCGGTCACCGCCATTCGACCATGCAAACTCCTCGTTGCGCGACTTGCCGTCGGTGAGCAACGTGATATCGCTGCTGGCAGTATCAAAGCGATAGATCTGATACCACTCGCCGCCGCCCACATCCTTGCGGAACAAAAAGTTGGCGCCCGAATGCGGAGGGTAGCTGGCGTCCCCCACACGGTCGGCGAAGAAGGTCAATTGCGTGCGCGCGCCCATGGGCCTGGCGACCTGGTGTACCTGTTGCGTGTCGCCAAAGCGTGTGCCGATGAGCATCTCGCGCCGCTCCGGATGCCAGCCGAACATGGCGGCGCTGCGATAGTCGGTGTAACGGTCGGCGCGCTCGGCAATCGGAGCCGGCACTGGCGGAATGTTCTGCAGGATGAGGTTCTGGTTCGGCGCGATGACCGCGTCCTGGCCGAAACAGCCGATGCAAAGCGCGACCGCAAACAAAAGCAAACAGATTTTTTTCACGAGATTGCTCCCTCAATTGTCATTAACGAGCGCCCGTTTCTTTCGGGGCCCCCGACCAGCGCCGCCTTTGCGCTGGTTGGGGCGATTGGGGCGCGAGGAATCTGGTTTCCGGAGATCGCATTTAACCTTCTTGCGATTCCCTCAAGAGCAGATCCCTCGGCGGCTGAAGCCGCCTCGTGATGACAAACAAACCACCAATTACTAAATGCCAACTACTCAACGCTCCGTTCATGGGGCGCGGAAGCCCATCCGGTACCCGGGCAGGAAGTCCACCGTCGGCGGCTGCAAACCCAACTGCCGCAGCAGGGTTGTTACCTGGCCGCGATGGTAGCTCTGATGATTGACGAGGTGCAGCATCGGCCGCCAGAGTTCATACGTAAAGGTGTCCCCCTTTTGACTCATGTAAGTAACAGGCTGCTCAAGCGTCTCGTCGCTCAACGTCGCCAGATATGCTCGCATGTCGTGCTCCACCGCACGCCATTTTGCGGAGACAGCATTCAAAGAAGGGAGCTCCTCAGGAGACAACGTGGATTGTCGAGGTCGCCCCCGCCAGCGCTCCAGCCAAATCCACTCCGTCTCAACCATGTGCACGAGGGTATCTCGCACGGAAGCAAAGCTGCTGCCCAGGCTGCGCAGGAACTGTTCCTCGGTCAGGGCCGCACAGGCCTGCAGTTGGCAGTCTCGCGCCCAGTAGCTGTAGTTGAACAGCTCATTGATTGCAGCCGGTGAGATTGGTCTGGTCACAACGCTTTCCTTCGCTCCAAACGTCGTTCTTGCTTCGTGTCAGGGCACGACTTCACAGGCTGCTGAAAAACTCGATTGCAGGCGCTGCTTGGGTAGAGCGGGCCTTCAGGCCCGCGTCTAAGCCCTT
>JBKQKT010000439.1:0-2759 GCA_052147365.1 Candidatus Korobacteraceae bacterium
CCAAGCCTTGGGTAAGTCCCAGTCCATTCGCAAGGCGTTGGCATCTTTCAGGTTTCGAAATTCGCCAACGCCTTGCGAATGGACTGGGACTTACCCAAGGCTTGGTCGGCAGCTCTGGAATTTGAAAGGCGATATTCACCTCGGGGCCACCCGGGCACTATTCGATTGATGGGCTATGACACACGTGCGCACATGGGAAGCTATCAAGCCACGCTCGACGATCCGGCGATCAGCGAGGACATTTACCTGACTGCGGCCTACCGATACAAGTACGGCTTCGGCATCAATATGGATCAGGAAATCCGCAAGGATCTCGGCGCATTTGCGCGCTTGGGTTGGAGCGACGGCAAGAATCAGACGTACGAGTTCACCGATGTGGACCGCACCGCCACCGCGGGGATCAGCTTGAAGGGCGCGTCGTGGCGCCGACCGCAGGACACCGTCGGCCTGGCCGTTGTGGTCAACGGCATTAGCGCGGTCCATAGGCAATACCTTGCAGCCGGAGGGCTCGGCATCACCGTCGGCGACGGCGCCCTCGACTACCGGGCCGAGCGGGTCGCCGAAACGTATTACAACTGGCAGATTGCAAAACGCTTCCAGTTGACCTTTGACTACCAGTTCGCCAAGAACCCGGCGTACAATCACGTGCGCGGGCCCGTTGATCTCTTTGCGCTGCGGTTCCATACCGAACTCTAAGAAAGCAGAAACATGATTTACTTTACTGAACTCGAACACCTTCCCGTCTATGGAGTGAAGGGAGAATACCTGGGCCGGCTGGAGGACCTTTGTGTTGCCCCAGCTCAGAACGCGCTTCGCGTGGCTTCCTATCTTGTCAAGACACCGAAGAAGACCCTGATTTGCATCACGCACGAGCAGATGCAATCGCTCTCCGTTCGAGCCGGGCAGACCAATGTGCCGCGCGACGAAGTGCGTTGCTACGCTCCGGACGAGGGGTTGCTGAAAGTCAAAAAGGACATCCTGGATCAGCAGATCATTGATGTGAACAACCGCAAAGTGGTGCGCGTCAATGATGTGGACTTTGATATTCAGCCCACCGATCGTCACGCGGAACTGCGAATTGTGGCGGTCAATGTCGGACTGGCTGCAGCGTTGCGCAGGCTGCTACAGGGCCTCCTGGCCAAGCATACCATCCGCCTGCTCACCAGCTCTTTCCCTACCCGTACCATTCCCTGGGAGTTCGTCAATCTGATCGAACCGGACCCCCAGCGGCGCCTCAAGCTCCGTCTTTCCTACGATCGTGTGGCGCAACTTCACCCTGCTGACATCGCCGATATTCTCGAGGAATTGAGTCGCGATGAGCAGAAATCCGTCCTCGAAGGTCTTGACGACGAGACGGCCGCCCAGGCGCTCTCCGAAATCCCCACTCGAATGCAGGCCGACTTGCTGGAGAGTATTCCGGCCCAAAAGGCCGCCGATATCGTCGAGGAAATGCCTCCTGACGAGGCCGCGGACGTATTGCAGGAGCTGTCGCCGGAAACCTCGGCTGAAGTCCTGGCGGATATGGGGAAAGAGGAGGCCAACGAAGTCCGCGAACTGTTGGGCTTTGAGGAGAATACGGCCGGAGCCCTCATGACCACGGAATATGTGTTCGTGCATGAATCCGCGCCGGTGGAAGGGGCCATTGAGGCTCTGAGGAGTTTCGAGGGACCTCTTGAGTCGATCCATATGATTTACCTCGTGGACAACGACGCGGTCCTGACTGGCGCGGTCCCCGTGGGACGCATAGTTCTTTCTCATGCTGCGACGCCGCTCAAGGAGCTGACGACGGACTCGCTGATCTCTGTGCCCTCACACGCCTCCGCGGTCTCTGTGGTTGATCTTTTTCACAAATACAATTTGACCACGCTGCCCGTGGTGGATGACAAACGCCACTTGATCGGTGTCGTCACGGCGGACGATGTACTGGAGTTGGCCATCACTAGAAAGCAATTCCGAACAAGAGGATGATCTCTCGTGAATCGCGAACGGCTTCGCCGCTATCGTACAAGCTTGCTGATTTTCCTGGCCGTCCTCGGCCCGGGGATCATCACTGCCAACGTCGACAACGACGCGGGAGGCATTTACACCTACTCCCTTGCCGGAGCGAAGTTTGGGTTTACGTTGCTTTGGACGCTGATTCCCATCACCGTGGCGCTGGTGGTGGTTCAGGAGATCGTGGCGCGCATGGGCGTGGTCACCGGGAAAGGCCTGGCGGACCTGATTCGCGAGGAGTATGGCTTTCGCACCACATTCATCCTCATGATGATGCTGCTGGCTGCCGACCTCGGTAACACAGTGGCGGAGTTTGCGGGGCTTGCCTCCGGCATGTCCGTGTTCGGAGTGACGCGTTACGTCGCGGTTCCGCTCGGCGCCGTGCTGGTCTGGGCGCTGGTCGTCAAGGGCACTTACCGGTTTGTGGAGAAAGTCTTTCTTGCAGCTTGCGTGTTTTACGTTGCCTATCCGGTCTCTTGTTTCCTCGCCCACCCCAAGTGGTCGGGCGCCGTAATCAGCACTCTGAAACCCTCTTTCGAGTTTAGTGGCGGCTACTTATACATGCTCATCGGCGTGGTCGGCACGACCATTGCGCCCTGGATGCAGTTCTATCTTCAAGCGGCTGTCGTGGAAAAGGGTATCAAGGTGAAGGAGTACATTTATTCCCGCTGGGATGTGATTGTGGGCTGCATCATCACGGATGTGGTGGCCTTTTTCATCATCGTCGCCTGTGCCGCCACCATTTATCTTAGCGGTCATCGCCAGAT
>JBKQKT010000440.1:0-5582 GCA_052147365.1 Candidatus Korobacteraceae bacterium
GTGCGATTGATGGGGCGAGCAATACCTCCACTGCAATAGCGGCAGGCAATATTCCTTTCGCCCTGGCCGTTAATCAGGTGACCAACAAAATCTATGTCGCGAACAATGTCTGGTATGGAACGGCAACCATGCTCGACGGGGTGAATGGCTCGTTAGCGGCCATGGTTCCCGTTGGCATTGCGCCCGACGCCATTGTGCTGAACGCAACCACCAACATGGTTTATGTGGCCAACTCGGGAAGTGGAACGGTTTCGGTGATCGCGGGAGCCAGCTCGGACCCGCTGCAGTTTGTTGCTGTCGCTCCGTGCCGTGTGGCGGACACGCGTAACCCCAACGGTCCTTTCGGCGGCCCGGCCATCAGCGGCGGAACCTCGCGAGATTTCGCCATTCCCAACAGCGCTTGCGGCGTGCCGGCGACGGCGGCTGGTTACGCGCTGAATGTCAGTGTCGTGCCGCTGGAAAGTTTGGGCTATTTGACCGCGTGGCCGGCCGGAGAGGATCAACCCTTCGTTGCCACCTTGAATTCCCTGGACGGGAGAATAAAGGGCAACGCGGCGATTGTGCCCGCGGGCGCCGGGGGAGCCATCAGCATCTTTGCCACCAACAACACCCATGTCATCCTGGATATCAATGGCTACTTCGCGCCAGTGTCGGGATCCACGCTCGCTTTTTACCCGCTTGCGCCATGCCGTGTAGCGGATACGCGCAATCCTGTTGGAGATCTGGGAGGACCCTACTTGAAGGGGCTCGCTGCTGGCCGCGCCTTTCCCATCCTTGAGGCCAGCTCCTGCAATATTCCCAGCACGGCGCAGGCGTATTCCCTGAATTTCGCCGCTGTACCGCACGGACCGCTCGGCTATTTGACGGCGTGGCCCACAGGCCAGAACCAACCGCTGGTCGCCACTTTGAACGCCGTGACCGGAACCATTACGGCCAACGCCTCCATCGTGCCGGCAGGGCAGGGCGGCAACATCAGCGTGTACGCAACCAACGACACGGATCTGGTCATCGACATCAACGGATACCTCGCTCCACAGGGGAAGGGTGGTCTGTCACTCTATCCGGTTGCGCCTTGCCGCGTGCTGGATACAAGACTGAGCAGAGGTCTGTTCAGCGGACAACTGAGTCCGCCAGTCAACGTCGTGGGCGTTCCCTGCGGCGTAAGCAGTGCGGCTAAAGCATTTGTGCTGAACGCTACAGTTGTGCCTCAGGGCATGTTGGGCTACCTGACGCTCTGGCCCGACGGCGCCCCCCAGCCATTGGTCTCAACCCTCAACGCAATCGATGGGGCAATCACTTCGAATATGGCGGTTGTGCCCACCAGCAACGGATCGATCGATGTCTACGCCCCCAATCCGACCCAACTGGTGTTGGACAGTTTCAGCTATTTCGGGCCATGAGAAACATCATTTCCAGGAACCTGGAACGAAGAACATCTGTTAGTTCGGCATTACCGGTTCTTCTTCAACCGCAGTCGCAAATACACGCTCACTCCCAGCGGATGGTCGCCGTAGTACGGTTTGATCGAATCGGGGATGCCGTACAACATCACGTTCGCCCCGAGTCCGGTCGCCACATTCCAGAAGATGCCGATGTCCCGCGTGTATCCCACAGTATAGGCATTGATGTCGAACCAGCGGCTGCCAGTCTCCGCGAAAAGCTTCTCCGCCAGCGTCGGATCATTGGCAAACAGCTCGTCGCGTTGGCTCCATTCGTAGCGGCCAGTAACAAAGTTCTTCTCCTTGAAGGGGACGACTGTTTCCGCCAGTACGGCAGTGCTTCCGTATTTGCCTGCCGTCTTCCAATTTCGCCCCCAGATGAAGGTGGTAGCGAAAGCGTTGCCGTGAGGGCGCGGCGCGATGTACTCGACCGATGCGATGGCACGCACCACATTGCCTGGTTCCAGCGCCTCCAACCGGGTGAGATGCCCGGCAGAAACTTGCGCAACCCACCGCGATGTCGGGGCGAATGTCAGCCGGCCGGAGTAAGAATTCATCGCGCCATATTGCACGTTCCAGCGATTCTCGCCCGGCTCAGCGCCATGAAAGCCCGATGCCTCGAACCGTACCGCCTTGTAAGAAAGCCCGGCTGTGACCACGTTATAGAGGATGTGCGTCGAGTCTTCCCAGTGATGTCCGAGGGTTGCCTGCGGGATCTCCGAGGCTGAGGCACGATGCGGGTAAGCCACCGGACCAAGCGCCGGATCGCCCACCGGCGCGTAATACAAATCCCACAATGCGCGCTCACCGATGCGATGCGCATACTGCACACTCAATTCCATCAGGAAGTTGTGCGGGTGCTGGCCGTTGACGATCGGCTTGCCGTAGGCAGTCTCGCCGGTCTGGAAGAGCAGCGGATAGTATTCTCCGCTGATGGTCGCAGGTTCCAAGCTGAGCATGGTGCGGAGCATGAGGTCACCGCCGTCAAGACGATGCAGCGCGCTCAGCATGCCCCAGTTCGTGGAATAGAACTTGTCAGCGCCAAGCGGCCCGGTCTGCTGCGTGTCCACCACAAACGCCTGCGCCATCCACATCAGGTACCACTCGCCGGCGCTGGTCATCAGCATCGGCATGGGCCAAGCCGATGGCTGCAAGCTCGTGCCGGAAGACTCCGTCATGAGAAATGCACGCGCCGAATCCATGCCGTGATTCGTGTGCATTGCATCCGGCATATCCATATTCATGCCGGCGTGCTGATCGGGTGGCTGCGAGGACATCGAAGATTGTGCGACGGCAGCGATTGCCAGCAGGCAAATCAGCACCAGCAGCAAGCTCTCTTTTCGCGCTACAACTGCCGTTGGAGAACGCAAGTCAGCAGCTCGCCACCCGCTGGCGCAATGCTTGTGACCGACCATTCAGACGATTGTAGAAGATGGAGGAGCTCGAATTGAGGTGGGCTGAGGCAGCGTGATCTGTGTCAGGGCACAAGTTTACTCGTGCCGTAAAGTAGCCGTGATGAAGTGGGCTTCAGCCCCTGTCTCCAGCGTTCAGTATTAGGGCTTAAGAGCCCCAATGTGCCGATCGGCTTTTGCGCCACGACTGGAACTTGCCCTGAGCGAAGCCGAAGGGTTGCCCTGACAGAAACTCAGTGCTCGTGCAAGCAAAACGTCGCGCCGTCGACAACCTTGAGGAACAGGGGGTTCGGTTCCGGCGGCAGACGAGCGGCGCGACAAGTCAACATGTCAAGATGAGATAAATGTAATCGCACGGCGCCGGGAGCGCAGTTACATGGGT
Source organism: Candidatus Korobacteraceae bacterium (assembly GCA_052147365.1). Taxonomy (GTDB): domain Bacteria; phylum Acidobacteriota; class Terriglobia; order Terriglobales; family Acidobacteriaceae; genus Bog-257. The sequence goes on from JBKQKT010000440.1 coordinate 3,234, forward strand.
CACGTTGCAATGTGCGCTATGACCAGCAGCGGTGGTTGGCAGAGCACGACGTTGAGTCATTACGGCGAACTGCGCCGCGGCAGAGCGCAGACTTGGGAATTTCCGTTGCCTGGAGCAGATTCTGAGTTGGCACATCCGGGTGGAGCACCGCTTCAGCGGTGCATTTGCGAGTTACTGTCAATCCGGCTTTAGCCGCTGAGGTAACCGAAAACATTCCTTCAGGCGCCAAAGCGCGATGCAAGAGTTGCAGTCCCATGCACGCCTGAAGGCGTGCTCCACCCATCCTGGGATACGGCAATCCCGGAGATGCTTTTAGTGGACGAGCTGTGCCGCATGCTTACGCACGGCAATCACTTCGACCTCCACCAGCGCGCCGGGAACGGCCAGCCCCGCAACCTGCACTGCGCTTCGCGCCGGCTTATTGGTCTGTTCCCTGGTTCCAAAGAACTGTGTGTACCCTGCCATCATCCCCGCGAAGTCCATCTTCCCGCCATTGGCTGGGTCGCCCACCAGGAAGACGTGCATCATCACGACGTCGGCCATCGAGAGCTGCTGGTTGGTGAGCGTCTTCTCAATCTGCTGGAGCACAGAAATGGTCTGCGTCTTCGTGTCCCCATACGATTCCGTGCTCCCCTTCGGCGCATTCGGATTGGCGACCTTAGGGATATTGCCGCTGACGTAGATCGTGTCATAGCCGGACGGGACAACTACCGCCGCGGAGATGGGGAAGTCGGAGTTAGGAATGGGAATGCGTTCCACCTTGTCGGTGGACTGGCCCAACGCGGCCGTCGCGGCACAGGCCGCAACCAGTGCTGCGATCAGGGAGCGGATGGAAACGTGTACTGATGTAGTCATGCGAGCCTCCCGGAATGGAAGATCAGGATTGCCAATATTAACCTGGATAAGCCGAGTCAATTGCGTCCTATCGCGATGCTGCCCGAAGCCCCATTCAGGATGCCGGCCCTCTGGAAATGGGCTCGGCTTCGTCCCAAAACGGGCCTGATGTGTGAGAGAAAGGACGATGGCGCCGCAGTAGAAAAGCCCCACCCAGACAAAGAAGGTGAGGCTACCCTGCTGATCGCCGCAATTATTGCGGCGGAGGCGTGGTTGTGGTCGTGGTTGTCGTGTTCTTCTGCGCGGGCGCTGGCGTGGTTGTGGTGGTCGTCGTGTCGGTCTGCTTCATCGGCGCGGCCGCAGGCGTGGTAGTGCTGGTTGTCGTGTCGGTCTGCTTCACTTTGTGATGCTTGTTGTACTTCGTAGTGGTATCGGTCGTCTGAGTGGTCGGCTGCGGTGCAACTGCCGGATCCTGGCTACTCGTGGTGGTAGTGCTCTGCGTCTGAGCGGGAGCTGGAGTCTGTGTCGTCGTCGTGCTGCTCGATTGTGTGGTGCTCTGGGCCATTACTGGCAGGGATAGGGCGAGCACAACCAGCGATCCCAGGACGAAAGCAAATAGCTTCTTGGATATCATTCATCTCTCCTTCATTACATCGGTCAGATACCATGGTACGGTCCCGTTACCAAGGAATCTGAGCACAATTGCTCGCTGCCCTGGGGAGATCCGGCGGAACGATTTACTCATCCCTACTATGCGCCGAGTCTCTGGCTTGGCCGCTCAGAAACATCAAGACGCACCCCCTCAACTATGACTACTGGGGCGTGACTGTGGTCGTCGATGTGGTGTCCTTCTGCACCTTTGGCGGCGGCGCGGTTGTGGTGGTCGTCGTGTCGGTCTGCTTTACCTTCGGCTGGGGCGTGACTGTGGTGGTCGTCGTGTCCGTCTGCTTCACCTGCGGCTCGGCCGGTGTAACACTCGTATCAGTGGTCTGAGTGGTCATGGCCGGCGGCGGAAATGCTGGATCCAGTGTGGTCGTGGAGGTGGTGCTCTGGGTCTGAGCAGCCGGTGGATTCTTTGTTGTCGTGGTGCTGGATTGTGTCGTGCTCTGTGCCATTACTGGCAGGGACAGGGCGAGCACAACCAGCGAGCCCAGGACGAAAGCAAATAGCTTCTTGGTTATCATTCGATTCTCCTTGATTTACATCGGTCAGACATCATCGTACGGTCCCGTCATCAAGGAGTCTGAGCACAATTGCTCGCCGTCCGGCGAGATACTCGGAAGTCTTCGGTCGCTTGTGACGCCCTTGGCTGAGGATTGACGGCTCCCACCCCGGACAGATGCGCTTTAAGCCACTGGGCCCGGCGGGTGCGCAACAAGGCCACTACCCCCTCCCCCTCATGGTTCTTTAGAATCAGGAGGTTGGGAGAATTCGATCGGCATCTTCTTGAGTCCCAAGGACTTGCATGTAACCTCATCAGTTTAAATCACTTATGCCGCGATTCTCGCTCGCTTT
>JBKQKT010000441.1:0-20720 GCA_052147365.1 Candidatus Korobacteraceae bacterium
TATCCCATTTTCCTCATGCAGGCTCTGTGCTTTGCGCTGTTTGCCTGCGCTTTCAATCTCCTGCTCGGCTACACCGGATTGCTCTCTTTCGGCCACGCAGCGTTCTTCGGCGCCGCGGCCTACACCACCGGGCATGTGGTCAAGATGATGGGGTTTGGCCCCGCTGCCGGCATTTTCGCGGGCACTGTGGCCGCGGTGGTCTTAGGGTCGGTTTTCGGCGTGCTGGTCATCCGCCGGCAGGGGATTTACTTTGCGATGATCACATTGGCCCTGGCGCAACTGGTGTACTTCGTCTTTCTGCAATCTTCGTTTACCGGCGGCGAAGACGGAATTCAGGGTATCCCACGCGGTCATTTTCTTTGGATCATCAACCTGGGGGATGACCGCAAGCTCTACTACTTCGTTCTGGCCATCTTTCTTTTCGGATTTGTGCTCATCCATCGCACCATCCACTCGCCTTTCGGCCAGGTGCTGAAAGCGATTCGCGAGAATGAGCCACGCGCGATATCTCTCGGCTACGACGTCAACAAATATAAACTGCAAGCCTTCGTTATTTCGGCGGCGCTGTCGGGTTTGGCCGGAGCGACCTATGCGATCGTGTTCACCTTTGTCACCCTTACTTCTGCGGATTGGCACACCTCCGGGGATGTGGTTTTGATGACCCTGCTGGGTGGAATGGGGACGGTGTTTGGGCCCATCGTCGGGGCCTTCGCTCTTGTCAGCCTGCAAAGCCAGCTCGCGGATAAGGTGGGATCTCTGGTCACGGTCATTATGGGTGGCATGTTCATTGTCTGCGTGCTGCTGTTTCGCAACGGTGTCGTGGGTGAGCTATCCGGGCTGTATTATCGCGTCGTGGGCAAACGGCCGGATTGACCAATTACCGCGACGCATGGTGTCTGGCAGTTTTGAGTTAGTCTGTAACATCTTGGTTTTGGCCAATTACCAACTACTATTTACCAACTACTGACGGAGACCCTATGAGCTCAGACATGGAAGCGTTGGACAAAGCTAAGGAAGCCGCAGAGGAAGGCAAGGAACGGAAGCATATGGCGCCCGTCAGCCTCACCATCGCTATCCTGGCGGTGTTCGTGGCCATCGTGTCGTTACTGGGGCACCGGGCGCACACCGAAGAGCTTCTAATGCAGACCCGCGCCACCGACCAATGGAGCTATTACCAGGCGAAGAACATGCGTCTCAATAACCTGCAAGCATTGGATGAGATGCTGACGGCGTTGGAGAACACCAAGGCCGAACGCGCTCAGGAGGTGCAAAAGCACTTCCACGAAGAAATTGACAAGTATGGCGAGCAGAAGAAGGAGATCCAGTCCAAAGCCGGCGAGTTCGAGGTGGAGGTGGAACGCGCCAGCCACCGCGCCAACCGCTTCGACTTGGGCGAGGTGTTCCTCGAGATCGCGCTTGTCGTCACCTCCATCACCCTACTCACTGACAACCGCCGATATTGGTATTTCGGAATCGTCCTGGCTGTGGTCGGACTGGTAGCTGCGGGCAGCGGATTGCTGTTGCACTGATCTGAACCTCGGCATCGAGTTATGACGCTGACCTGATTATTTGCCTGACTGCTTGTGCTCAGCCTCCCAAAGAGGCTTGTAATCGTATGTGGGATAAAACTCGGTGCGGAAGCCACCCCAAGCCCCGCGCTCGATGGCGAGGTTCACTTCGCGTAGCTTGTCCGGCGACAGGCGCAAAGTCACCACCTGCCCGACCCCCATCATCACGTACCACGAGACCACTTCCACTCCCGGCGGCGGGAAATTCTTGTCGAAGCCCGTTTGTTTCAAGTGCGCATTAATTTCGTCCAGGGTTTTGGATTCGTCGTGGCGCAGAAAGATGGTCAACATCACCATCTCGGGCTGCGGCCCAGGCGAAGCCGAAGACGAATTGACGGCCAATGGCGCAGCGGCTTCTGATGAACCCTGCTGCGCGGCTGCCATCACACTGCAAAGCAGAACGGTGAGACCAGCGAACACCGCAACATGCCTCATCTGCAACCTCCCAGGGAGCAGATTATAAGCTGAGGGTCCTGTGCCACTTCTTCCAACGTGTGCTTGCTGCTCCGGGGGCAACGGTTGCCCTTGGCGCAGACAGGTTACGAAAAAGTACATGTACTTTCGTAATCTTGACACTGGGCGATTTCGTGCTACGCTTCGGTCAGGGGTGCTCCGCGGGCTGCGTAGGATGTGTCCCTCGCGCCACCTCGCAGGGCGAGAAGTCTCTTTGCCTCGGAAATGCCTCCTAGGAGGCCCCAGTGACGGGTCAGGTCTTTGACAATTTTTCACCGCTGAGGTAGTCGTGAGAGCAGCGTCGAAGCGAATAGGGCCTGAGCGAGTTGCCAGATTGCCGACTGCCCGTTGGCTAGGTAAGTTGCTTATAATGAATACTTTGCGATAAGTCCTTACAGCTCAAATATTTGCATCAAAACCTCGTTCGACCGCAAGCTAACATATTTATTATCAATATTTTACAAAATGAGGATGGCGTAGGGGGTCGCAAGAGTTACTGCTGCCACCCCTCCGCTCCGACCAGCGGCACAAAGCGGCACAAGTCGTGGAAGGTGACGTAGGTTTCCTTGCCCTCTTTGCGGACGATCTGCACCTGCTGCTCGTCGCGAGTCCCAACCGGCAGCACCAGCTTACCTCCGTCCACAAGCTGCGCGACCAGGCTCTCAGGAATTCGGGGAGCTCCGGCGGCCACAAGAATTTTGTCAAATGGCGCGTGCTCGGGCAAACCGAGACTGCCATCGCCATGAACCACATGCACATTCGTATAGCCCAACCGCGTCAGAATATCCTGCGCTTTGCTCGCCAATTCCTGGTGACGTTCGACGGTCCACACCTCAGCCGCAAGCTCTGCGAAGATCGCCGCTTCGTACCCGGTGCCCGTCCCGACTTCTAGAACGCGGTCGCTTGGCCGCAGGTCCAGCGCCTCGACCATGACCGCCACGATGTACGGCTGCGATACCGTTTGTCCGGCGCCGATGGGCAGTGGGTGATCGCCATAAGCGTCCCCGAGGTCCTCTCTGGCAATAAACTCTTCCCGTGGGACCTTGCCCATGGCCGTGAGCACACGGATATCGCGAATGCCGCGGGAGCGCAGCTGCTCCTCCACCATGCGGGCGCGCCGTTCTTCCAGCGTCCCGGGACCGCGGCCGTTATCGAAGATGGCATTTAGCAATTAGCGATGAGCAACTAGCTTTGAGCGGTTAAAGCATTATATTGCCGGATTATTTTTCACATCTCGATTCTAGCTAGTTGCCAGCTGCTAATTGCTAGTTGCTACTTGCTTCCTATCGCTTCCGCTTGCGTACCAGCAGATCGATGCTGACCACGCCGTTCTCATCGCGGATGCCCTGCAGGCTATATTCGCTGTTGATGTTGTACTCGAACTGGATGACCTGCTGGGCTGCGCGAGTGAGGTTGGTGATATAGGTCAAAGTCACATTATTAGTGACCTGCTGCTCAACCGTGAGGCGAGCATTTGGGTTGTTGTCGGGGCCGCCCACCGCCGGGTTAATTCGGATGGAACTCACACCAAACAGTCGCGACATGCGGTTCGAAACCGATTGATTGAGCGCCTGCCCAAGCACGGCGTTGGATGCGCTTTCGGCAAATCCTAACTGGGGCGTGGCGGACGCCGTGGTGTCGTATTGCGTCCGTCCAAAGGCGAGCAAGGCGACGATGTCTTCGCTCGATAGCGGGGGATCGGAACGATAAGTGGTGGTGAGCCTTTCCAACGTCCCATGCAGTCCAATTGTGATGTCGTAGTCGCGAACACGGGTAGTGGCCTCGACGTCGAGCACCGGGTCGATCCGTACTGGGTCGATAAACGTTATATCACCACGTTCCAGATGGTACTTCGTACCTTGGATCTTGAGGTCGCCCTCGGCGATGTTGATGCGGCCTAGCAGCACCGGCCGTGCCGCCGTTCCGCGCAGCCGCAAATCCACCCCGCCGGACAGCTTGGCCAGCGTGGTTTGCACCGTCAATTCCGGGGCGGACAGTATGCGAACATCCAGGCGCAAACCATTGAGCGGCGATTTCGGATTAGCTACCGGTGAAGGCGGACCCACCTGCGCCAGCGCCAAGGCCAGATCGGTTGAGGGAATTTGCGCAAAGCGCGTGACCGTAACGTCACCAGTCAGCGACGAACTTTGAAGGTTGCCAGATAAGTGGAGCGACTGATCGGAAGTAACGCTGATGCCTGCATACCGGAAACGAATGTCGTTTCCCTTGGTAGTCAGGTCGAAACCGACAATCCGGCCGTAGGTGACGAAGCCGCCGAAGGTCATCAATCCGCCTCCGGTTCGGGCGGTGAGGTGTTCGACTTCCAGACGGTCCTGGTTAAATACAAAGCTTCCATTGACATCGCCGAGACCGGCGGGCAAGTCGATCATGGACAGACCCGCATGTTCAATCTGGATGCGGCCGTCGATCAGCGGCTTCGCGGCCTCGCCGGTGACGGTTATGCCCATAGTCAATGCGCCATAGGATGTGATATCGGGATCGAGCGTGTGCACCAGCTTCAGGTTGACATTACCATCGGCGCGCAGATTAAGCCGCCGGTCATCCTTGAAACTAAGAGTCCCCGTCAAGGCAAGCCGGGAGTCTTCGCTGACCAATGCGCAATGTTGAACTGCGACCACCCCCTGGTCCAGCCGCAACTCGATGGGCCCGTCGCTGGCAATCCGTATTTTCTCGACTTCCACACTGAATTGGTCAATCTTGAACTCTCCACTCAAAAGCCGCGGCTGCTTCAGTGGTCCACGCAGAGTTGCCCGCCCGGCCACGGCCGGGTGGCCCGTGATCTTCCCCTTGACTTCGCCCCGCAGGAAGGGAGTGATGTCGAGATCGGAAAATTGCATGGTCATGCTACCAGGCATGTCGCCGCGCAATTCCACATTACCGTCGAGAGAAAAACTCGCCTTGGGAAAATTCGACCGCGCGGTGAGCTGAAGCTGCCTGCCACGAGTGACCGCGTCGGCAGTAACGCCACCGACCGACTCGCCGTTCAGCGCCAGGTTGTTCACCTGCAGATGGGCGTTGATGACCGGTTCCTGGGTCGTGCCTGCTCCCTTCGCCTCAAACCGGACGATCCCTGCCGTTTGCAGATGAGCGTTTTGCAGTTCAGGAATCTGGGCCAGATCCAGGCTCACGCCGTTCAAGTCGAACTGCAGTCCTTCGCTGGTGAAATTGTAGGCAGCCGCGCCAGCAATTACGCCGCCGGCGGCCTGCAAGTGGATGTGGCCGAACTGGAGCTCATGATTGGCAAACGCAAGGTCCGCGCCACCAGATTTGACGGGACGGCCATAGACCTCCGCTGCAGTCAAGATAAATTGCCCCCGACCCTGTGGGTTGGCCTCGGTGCCCATAGCCTCTACTGTTGCGTTTAGTTTGCCGGTTACGGGATAGTCCACACCGACAGCGTGCTGCAACTCGGCGACATCGGCATTCTGTACGGCCGCGTGCAGTTGGAATGGAGAATCATCCGTGAAGCTCCCCTTCTCCAGTCCGGCTGTCCAATCCACGTTGAGGCGCGCATTGCCTTCCTGAATGACGGCGTGGTGGAGTGCGACCTTCGAAAGCGAATACTGCACATCTGCTGAGAATTGGTCGATGTGAATTCGTCTCGACGGCGGATGCGATGGCCATGCTTCCGACGGATGGGCCGGCGGTGTCCGCAACGAGAATCCTTGCTTCGAGGGCGGATTGGCCGGGTGTTCCGGTGCCTTCCGCGATGGCGTGTAATTATAGGTAAAATTCGATGCCTGCACGTGGCCGTCGACTCGGGAATCCGACAGCCTGCCGCTGACTATGCCTGTGAAAGTTGCCGCTCCATCCAACTCGATGGGCGAAGGCGCGTAGCCGAGGGCAAGCACAAAGGGCTCCAACTCCTTTAAGCTGGTCGCCGCGAAAGCCACCTTGAGATTTTCCGAAGTCGTCCCCAGTGTGCCCGCCGCGCTCAAGTCGGTGTGCGGGGTCTTTAGGTCGAACGTCGTGATGTCCATGACCTGAGGCCGCAGGTACCAATGGCCGCGCAGGTCCCCGCTCATCGGCAATTCGGCGCCGATAGGTTGCGCCAGTGGAACGATATCGAGGGCAAGCTCGCCTTGTGCTTCTGACAGAGCGCGCGTCCACGCGAGGTCAATGGTTCCGCCGACCATGCCGGCTGGGTTCAGGGACACGAATGGCAGCGATCTGGTCGAGATCGCCCGGGCAAGCTCTGCCAGAGATACTCCGCTTACACGCAGCCGCGCAGTTCCATGCTGCGGGCCCGGACCACTGATTGTGGCTGTGTTCGCTGCACGTGACTCGCCGCCGGCTTTAGTCGGATGCTCTCGGGACGCTCGAATAGATTTCGATGGGGTTCGCGCAGCTACCGGCCGTGAACTCGACGCGAGAAGATTATCGATGATCGCTTCGCCGGTGATCTCACCGCCCAGCAAACGCCCCGCAATGCGAGTAAGCGCAAGCCGGCTCTTGTCTAGCGAATAATCGGCCGCGACATTGACGCTGTGCAGGACAACACCTTCCTGCAGGTATTCGAATCCCCGGATCGCCAGCTTGCCACGTGATGCGCGCGCCGTCTCCGAATAGCTGCCCGAACCGCTGGCCGTCAACGTTCCGGCCCGCAGATCGTAGGTTCGCGTGATCGCTCCTAGCTGACCAATGTCCAACGTCATGTTGTATGTGAACTCGATGCGCGGATTCTCGTAGTGGGTCAGCTTCCCCTGTGCTTCCAGCGATGACTTCTCGGAAGTCAGCTTCAGCGCTTTGATCTGTGCCGTATCTTGCCAAAGCGCAAACTCCATCTCTGCCTGGGCGGGGACATCGCGAAGATCATGGTACTTTGCGTCAATCCTGCCGATGTGCAACGTGCCGTCATAACGACGGTCGCGCCGGTCATAGGTCATGTCAGCATCAACATCATCGGCACTGAAATCCAGGGGTATCTCGCGATCATTCAGCAGCAGCGTGCCATTGTGAAGATCGGCGCGAGTAATAGCCAGATCCACGATCTGCTGCACGGGGTTCGCATTGGAATGGTTGGCCTTCGGCTCGGGTGCGTTCGTGGTTCCGTCGGGATATACGATGACATGAATGACAGGCCGTTCAAGCCCGACATACTTCAGGTGGACCCGCGTTTGCAAGACGGAGATGATTCGCAACCGGACGATGGCGCGATCGGCGTGCATGTAGGGCACCTGGTCCGGCCCTTCACGACCATGGACGGTAACATCATCTGCTGTGAATTCCAGTTTCGCCAGGTTCCAGTGAAAGGCCCGCAATTCGACTCTGCTCCCTGTGGCATTTTCGAGAGCGGCGATTATCTTGCGACGAATCAGGTCTTCGAAGGCTGGGCTGCGCAGGTACCAGACAATGGCGACGGTAGCCGCCAGCAATATGACGCAGATTCCTGCGCCAATCCAGACGCGGGTGTGCGAGCGACGGCTTTTGGATTCTTCGGGCATTATCAAAAGGTACCGGAGGCCCTCGGCTCACCGATTGAACGATTCAACGCCGGAATTTGCACGCTGGATTGAATATCAGCCTGCTGCCGCAGGTTATACAGCCATGCATCCAGCAGCTCGTCCATGTGCTGCTGCGTGAGTAGCTCTCGAATTCTCGGCTCAACATCCGCGAACGAAATTATCTTGCTGCCAGTTTTTTCGAGATCAGGCAGCAGTTGTCTGTTGTAGTACGCTTCAATCTCTTCCGGCTGAACGTGAACGTTGGGGCGCAAACGCACTTCCACAAAGTTCATGACTTGCACTTCGGTCCGCAAGTGCTCCTTGAGTAGTTCTTCGCTCAGGCCGTAACTGGCCAGCAACTTCCGCCAACTTTGCTCATCCTTGCCCTCGGGAACCTGCGATCGAAGCTTCGCCAGGTCATTTTGGAGTTCTCCATCTGACGGCTGCATGGAATGGGAGTCCAGCATCTGCGCCTTCAACAATTGGCGATCAATCAGCCGCTGCAACGCCGTCACGCGGTCGGCGGCCGTAACTTCGGCCAGCGGCCTCCGTTGCATGAATAGTTCGTAGCTGACGGCTTCGTCCCAATCGCCACGAAAGATGGGCTCATGGTTCACTGTGATCACAATGCCATCGATAACCTCACCCGCGTTCGCCGTTATCACGGCTGCCAGTAACAACATGTATGTTGCGAAATGAAGAATTCGTTTCATCAGAATGTCTGCCCAATGCTGAAAAATACGTTGATACGCCGAAGCGATTCCACCTTGCCCTGTTCCTGGATGGGATACCGCGTTGGATTTAAGTTGTAGCCAAGATCGAACCGCACCGGGCCTACGGGGGTCTTGTAGCGAATGCCGGACCCAATGGCTTGCGGGTTATAGCTGAAGTTACAAAGCACCATGCTGCCCGGCGGGGAGCACGCTGCGATCGAGGGCTGGTGAAGCCGCAGCATGCCGCTCGCGATCTCGCTCGCCGTGGCAAAAACGTTGCCCATATCGTGGAAGAAAACCAGGCTCAGGTTGTCGCCCACATAGGGCAGCTCAACCGGGGGTGTCCGCACTTCCAGGTTATTGACAAACAACCCCTGTCCACCGATCGGATAGCCGGTTTGCTGGTCGCGAGGCCCAGCCTGGTTGATCGAGAAACCACGAAGAGAGTTGCCGCCACCGGCGAAGAACAACTCCGGCAAGGGAACCGATGTGGCCTCCGATGGCAGTGTCCCGGTTGGTGGTGTGCCAAGAAAATTGTTGGTGCCGTACGGATGCAGGATTCCAATCTGCGTGTTCCGAGCCAACACCCATCGTTTCTTAAACCTATAGTAGGTCGAATTCTGCAGCAGCACCTTCCCAAAATTCGCCTCCGAGCCCAGCGCGCTGGTCGCCAGTCCCAGATCTGCAATGGTGTAACTCCCCTTGTGCGAATCGATGGGGTTGTCCCGAGTATCGCGCAGATAAGTAAAACTCGGAATCGCCAGCCGTACCGGTTTGGAATATAGCGGGACGAGTGTAGGATCGATCACCAGGCTATTCGGATCGATGGATACGCGCTGCCAGCTCATGTGGTAGATCAGCGTCGTCGTCCGGCTGTACTTCTCCTCGGCTGAGAGCGTTCCGGATAGCCGCTCCGAGGTAAAGGTGTTGACGTCGGCGGCGTTGTCGTAAAACGCGGTGACGTTAAAGCGCCATTTCTCATTGTGGAACAGTCGCGGCGCATCATAGCTGATCAGCCCGCGGCGAACCAGCAAACCGACCCTCGCCTGAAGGGTGAGGGTCTGGTTGCGGCCAAACATGTTCAGGCGCGTAACTTCCAGCACTCCGGTCGGGCTGACTCCGGTACTCCCCTGTGGATTGCTGGTGGTGGGAATGTTGCCAGTCGCAAATTCAATTCCGCCGCCGTAGCGAAAGGTCCAGCGCTTCGCTTCCTGCAGATTGAAAAGAACGTCCTTGGAAGGCTCCTTCCCGTCGGGGTTCTGGACGGCCATGTCCACCTCATTGAAGAGACCCAGGTCGTACAGCCGTCGCTGTGAGGACACCATGCGGTTCTGGCTCAAGGGATCGCCATCATGAATCCGCATCTGACGGTCCACGATAAAGGGACGCGTGAACTCAAGGCCGCTTACCAGCACTCGATCGACGAAAACCTGTTTTCCCTCAGTAATGGTGTAAACCACGTTCATCCGCTGCGGCTGCTCAGGAGCGGGGGTTGCCGCCGCTTCAAACTGCAAGTCGGGAAAGCCGTGGTTGTAGTAGAAGAGGGTGACAGTATCCCGGTCGGCGGCGACGTTGGCATCGCTGTAGGGCTGATTGGGCACCGAGGCCACCAGCTGCTCTAGTTGGGACGCTGGGTAGGTGTGATTGCCCGTGATTTGCAGCGATTGAACCAGCGTCTGCGGACCTTCCGCGATCTTGATCACGACTGCAATCTGGTCCTGCCGGCCCTCGTAGTTGTCCTTAACCTCAGGGCTTATCTTGACATCCAGGAAGCCGTTCGATTGGTAAAGATACTTGATGGACGCCACGTCACCGGTCAGGAGCCGTTGACTGAAGCGGCCATTCTTCAGCAATACGCTGGAAGGCTGAATCGTCATTCTCTCGGTAATCGTTTCCTTGTCGAAGTAGCGATTGCCCTCCACCTTGACGGCGGCCAGCTTGTGCCGGTCACCCTGATCGATGATGTAAAGAATGTTGACGTGGTTTTGCGCCGGAACAGGATGCCGCTCAACCTCCACCGTCGCCTCGAAATAGCCTTTGATCTGCAGGTAGTCGCGAAGATTGCGACGGCCCTCATTCAACAGATCGTCGTCCACGGAATTTTCCTGGTATACCGGGACCAGCTTCTTCAATTCTCCCTTGCTGATCTTCGCGCCTTCGGTGGTGATGGCGACAGTGGGACCTTCCTCCACCTTGAAAACGTAATTGACCGTGTTGGTGTCCGGTTGATATTGCCGTTTGGTCAGCGAAACCTGCGCCTCCAAATGGTTGTTCTTCTGATAGTTCTTGCGCAGCCGATCCAGCGCGCGGGCGACATTTTGCTCCTTTACCGCGGCTCCGGCCTTCAACTTGGTGAGACTGCGGACCCTATCCGCCGGAATTCCCGTATCCCCTTCCAGCGTGACCTGGCCCACGCGAGCTAACGGACCTGCCACGACGTGGAAGTCCACCTCCATTTGCCGTGTATGCTCGTTCGGTTGGAGGTGATAAGGGATTGAGGACTTGTAGTACCCGTTATCGGACAGCACCTTTTGCATGCGCTCCACCGCACGGTCCACTTCCTGTTGCGAGAATGGATAACCCAGGTCGAGTTTGCTGGCGTCGACCAATTGATGGGCTTTGGGATTCGTTTTCTTAGGGGTGCCATCTACGTTGATGTCGCCGTAGAAGTAGTTCTCGGTGGCAACAAACACCAGCGTAAGCTCATGTTGCTGCACATTTTCCGCTTCCACCTGCAGGGTGGCAAAACGCCCTGTGGCGTAGAGCGTCTCCAGACTGCTTCGTAGCTTGTTGCGCTCCAGCGGCTCACCCGAATGTTGTGCCAGCAACTTGCGCAGTGTTTCCGGATCGCTGCCCGCGATTCCATGGAACTCGATGTTGCGGACAATTTTGCCCTCGTATTTGGCGATTGCGCCGGCAACATTCGTCGCATCAGGTTGGGAAGACTTCAGTCCGTCACTGGGAGTCCCCGGCGGATGCGTATTCTGCGGCCACGCCGAAGACCCCACCAACATCCATAGGGCGATGAGTGACGCAAGCTTGTGCAGCGATGGCGTGCTGGCCTTCCTCAAAACTCTGACCTTCAATCCCGGACCGCCCGCACCCTTGGCTCGCAAGACCTCAGGGCGCGCACACTTGCGTACATCGGACCTTGGTAGTGGCAATCCTTTCCTCGCTCCACGCGGGGGCGAGGTTGTTATAGAGTCCCTATAATAAATAAGGAAGCCTTCCACGGAGCAGGTGCGGTCGTTGGATTTCGCTGAGCGATATTCCCGCCAGATTCTCTTTCCACCGATTGGCGCTGAAGGCCAGATGCAACTTGCCGCGGCGCGGGTTGCAATCGTGGGTTGCGGCGCCACCGGGTCAGCGCTGGCATCGTTGCTGGCACGGGCCGGCATTGGTTATTTGCGAATTATCGATCGCGATTATGTCGAGCCCAGCAACCTGCAACGCCAGGTGCTGTTTGACGAATCCGATGCCGCCGAGTCCCTGCCCAAGGCGGTTGCCGCCGCGCGCAAAATCAAGGCGTTTAACTCAGACATTGTTGTCGAACCCCACCCTGCTGATCTAACCCCACGCAATGCGGGAGAGTTGCTCAGCGGCGTGGCTATTCTTCTCGACGGCACTGATAATTTCGAAACCCGCTATCTCATCAATGACTTTGCCGTCAGCAACGGGATACCATGGATCTACTCCGCCGCCGTTGCCAGCTATGCGATTACAATGACCGTGCTTCCGGGCGAGACTGCCTGCCTCGCGTGCGTCTTTCCTGACCCTCCCCGCGGCTTGGTCGAAACCTGCGAAACCTCGGGCATTCTGAACACGGCCGTGAATTTCATTGCATCCGTCGCTTGCACCGAAGCTTTGAAGCTGGTGGTGGGCGCCCGCAACAAGCTTCGCCGTACGCTGCTCTCCTACGATGTGTGGAGCAACGACTTCGCCGAGATCAACACCGCGAAGTCGCGTACGGGATGCCGGGCCTGTGGCGAACATGATTTTGTGCATCTCGCCGGCGAAGGGCGCCCGCATATCACGCTCTGCGGACGCAACTCGGTGCAGATCCACGAGCGACGGCGGCCCATCGACTTCGACGAAGTCACCCGCCGGCTGAGCCCCCATGGCCTAGTACGCCACAACGAGTTCGTCCTCAAGTTCTGGCGCCAACCCTACGAGCTGACGTTGTTCCCCGACGGCCGCGCCATCATCAAAGGCACCACCGACACCGCCGTGGCGCGGAGCTTGTACGCCAGATATGTGGGGTCTTAGACAGCAATGGCACTTGGCATTTAACGCTGGCGGTAGCCCCGTAAGGCTAAGGGCTGAATGCTAATTGCTAACTACTGATCTTCTCGAAACGCGACCGACAACCCCACCGACACCACCAGCACGCCCGCGACGACCCCAAGCGCAAGCCCAGTCGGAATCTGCACGTAGTTCGAAGCCAACATCTTCATTCCAATAAAAATGAGAATAAGCGACAGCCCGTAATGGAGGAGGTGGAACATCTCGAGCATTCCTGCGAGCGCGAAATACAATGAGCGCAGCCCGAGAATCGCAAATACGTTTGACGTATACACGATGAAAGGCTCCCGGGTCACGGCCAGGACCGCGGGGATTGAATCAGTTGCGAACAACACGTCGGTGGTTTCGACCAGCAGCAGCACGACCGCGAGCGGCGTCGCGTACCGCACCATTCCGCGGCGCACAAAGAACTTTCCATCCTCGTAATCTTTTGTCACGGGGAACAGCTTGCGAAAACCGCGCAGCACAGGATTCGCCTCTGGGTGGATTTGTTCGCCCTTCTGCCGCAGCAGCTTGACACCGCTGTAAATCAGGATCGCGCCGAAGATGTAAATGAACCAGTGAAAGCGGTTCAACAGCGTGATACCCGCAACGATAAAGATGACCCGCATCACCAGCGCGCCGATCACGCCCCAGAACAGCACCTGATGCTGAAACGCGCGCGGCACCCGGAAGTAGCGAAAAATGAGTAGGAATACGAACAAGTTGTCGACGCTGAGCGAAAGTTCGATCAGGTAGCCTGTGACGAACTCCAGCGAGAGCACGGAGTTTGGCCGCGCGTGCCCGACCAGAGTGTGCCCGAAGAAGTAGATGAGCACAGCGAAGCAGGCCGCCAACGTAATCCACACTAGCGTCCAACCGATGGCCTCGCGCACCTCCACCACGTGCTTCTCGCGATGAAACAGTCCCAGGTCCACCGCCAGCATCGCCAGCACGAACAGGTTGAAGACCAGCCAGAAGATCCAGTTGGAGGGCATGAGCTCGCCGAGCCCATTGTAGCGGGAGGATAGTTATTGGTAATTGGTGATCGGCAGGGACGACTTCGGGAAATGACTCTCGATTGGAGAATGCGAGCAGCCCTAGGCGAGGGCATAACATATCGCCTGTAAACGAGAGGCCAACTACCAAGGGCCAACCACCAACTGCCGCAATGTTGTAATCTAGCTTCTTTGACCCCAGTTCCTGGAAAGGACCTCTTCATGCCCCGCCAACCTGGCACCTACGCCACGTTCGATACCAGCGAAGGAACCATCGTCTGCCGCCTCTTCGAACAGGAGGCGCCCATCACCGTAAAGAACTTCATCGAGCTGGCCGAAGGCTCACGCGAGTGGACGCATCCGCACACCCGGGTCAAGAGCCAGACTCCGCTGTACAACGGCACCATTTTCCATCGCGTCATTCCTGACTTCATGGTCCAGGGCGGCGACCCGGCGGGCACCGGCATGGGCGGCCCCGGCTACCAGTTCCAGGACGAGACTCGGAGTTCGCCGCACAAATTAGACCAGCCCGGCATGCTGGCCATGGCTAACTCCGGCCCCAACACAAACGGCTCTCAGTTCTTCATCACCGTGGTGCCCACTCCCTGGCTTACCGGGAAGCACACTATCTTCGGCGAAGTCGTCGAAGGGCAGGACGTGGTGGACAAAATCACCAAAGTCCCGCGCAACCGCCAGGACAAACCGCAGAAGGATGTGGTGTTGAATTCGGTGAGAATCGAACGATCATAAGATTGTTCAATCCCAAGCCACGACAGCAGGGCCAACGGTTCCTGCCAGGTGGCGACCCCTACCAGCCCACCCCCGGCAGGGAGCAGTTGCCGCCGTTCTGGAGCCAGCGTGCGCCCGCAGCAGTGAGCTCGAGAATGTTAATGGGCGCGCTGACTTCGCCCGGATGAGCGCCGATTTCCAATCGGATCAACCGGTCGAGCGATGCAGCCGAGGCGACGCTTCGCGACCGCCCCGAGCTGGCAACGTACGGCATAATACGCTCCCAGTATCCGAAGTAGAAGATTTGCCCGGTTTGGCCACAAGCACCCGGACAAGTGGTCCTCGTCGCGGTGAACCGGTTGCTCCCGCCGATACGGCGCAGCTCGACAATGCCCAACATGGGTCGGCCCCTGACGCTCTGGGCCACGGCAAGCTGTATGAGATCCAAGCTGTCCCTAGATGGTGACATCAAGGAGCGGTATTCACTTGTGTTCGTGACCTCCAGATCGGCCAGTCGTTTCTCCACCTTTCGCTGGAGGGCGAGCGCAGTATTGGAGACGTGACCGGCGAAAGTCCCGTCGCCCGCGAAACCCTCTCGAATGGCCTCGGTGACGTGGTAGCTCCTGCCATAATGAGCAAAGCCCGACACGGTGGCGTAAACGTCTCCAACTTCGAAGAGCTTGCACTCCGTCGCTGGTCTGTTCTCCCGGTATAGAGCTCGACTATCCGCCGCCAAAACGATGCGATAAGGGCTTCGCAAGATGATTTCGGTTGTAGCTCTTGACTGCACCAGGGGGACAATGCAAATCAAGACCAGCATGACCGGTCGAATCGCGATAAGCACTGGAGGTGAGCGACGCATGGGAGGCCTTGATTTTATTAAACCCTGTATGGCAGAAAAAGGCTCATTCTGAAGCCCAGACTTCCCTTTTCCACTTTTGATTTACTAAAGCGCAACCAATAGGTTGCTTTTTTTGCGAAGGCTGAGCTAATATGCAACCAGGAGGTTGCTTAAAAATGAATGACCGTATCGAGAAGCGGATTGAATTGAAGGCGCCGATTTCGCGCGTATGGCGCGCGCTGACGGATCACCGGGAGTTTGGTGAGTGGTTCCGCGTGAAACTGGAAGGCCCGTTCCTGCCGGGTCAGGTGTCGCGCGGCCAGATCACCCATCCTGGTTACGAGCACGTTAAGTGGGAAGCCGTAGTGCAGCAGATGGAGCCCGAGCGGCTCTTTTCCTTTACCTGGCATCCTTATTCCGTCGATCCCAACGTCGACTATTCGGGGGAGGCGCCGACGCTGGTCGAATTCAGGCTGGAGGAGACCGCGGGCGGTGGCACACTGCTTCTGCTCACCGAGTCCGGCTTTGACAAAATTCCCAGCGACCGCCGCCTGGAGGCATTCCGCAGGAACGACGGCGGGTGGGAGCAGCAGATGAAGAACATCGAAAGCCATGTCGCGCAAAAGCCCTAGCCGGGTTGCTGCCAAACGGCAGGCTCATGCGCCGGTCTTTGCCGCACTTGGCGACGCAACCCGACTGGCATTGTTGGCCAAGCTCTGCAGCGGCCGACCACATTCTATTTCGCAGTTGGCTGAGGGTTCGGGGGTCACGCGGCAGGCGATCACCAAGCATCTTCGCGTACTGGAAAGTGCGGGGATCGTACACGGTCTCCGCGCCGGCCGCGAGAACCGGTTTGAGTTCGATCCGCAGCCATTGGAAGACATTAAGCAATACCTCGAACTTGTCTCCGAACAGTGGGACCAGGTGCTGGCCAGGCTGAAGTCGTTCGTTGAAGACTGAGTGCGAGCGCCGCCGCGGGCCTCAGGTAAGGCCGGGTTCCGGCGCGACATTCGACTTAGGTTTGGCCGGGGCTCTCAACTGATCTCGGGTGAACTTCCCGCCACAGGTACTGCAGCCCCATTGCACGAGCGGGATGGGGAGAGAATTGGAGGAGCGTCGTGGTTGCCATGTTCTCGACATCTCGCCATGGCAGATGGGACAGTTCATTGGGAGTTTCCTTCTTCGATTCGTAACCAGGAGACTACTCGCACCAGTCCGCTTCTTCAGATCTTTCTGTTGCGGCTGCTCTGTATCAGAGCGGCATCTGTTTGCTGCTGACCGGCAGGATAGTGGCCTTGGATGCCAGACTGCTTTCGTCCTTGATGCCGAGCACTTTCCTGGCGTGCTGCTTCGCCTTCTCTTCGGTGCGGAACCGCTTCGGCTGACGGGGGGTGTTGCCTCCGGTCAGAAACTCAACTCGGTAATAAGTCATGTCCTATTGTCTCACCTGACGGGACCCAGTGCCCATTATTCGCTGCAATCTCTCATAAACTCATC
The DNA here is from genome assembly GCA_052147365.1 of Candidatus Korobacteraceae bacterium. Lineage (GTDB taxonomy): Bacteria > Acidobacteriota > Terriglobia > Terriglobales > Acidobacteriaceae > Bog-257. Next base: position 16,546 of record JBKQKT010000441.1, read on the forward strand.
AACTTGCCTGCGGGCTACCTCGCTCGTTCGCGTTGTTCGTGAGTGAGTTGGGAATGCATAAACAACCGGACGGTGACGTGGGTCACAGTCAGACCGGCTTCTTGGCAGTCTGTCCACTAATCGCACTGTTTCCTGCGATCTTCGACCTGACCGAGCCAGGGATCGTCCACCAGGCCACCGCAGCGCCGGCAAGAGCGAGAGCTGCACATATCCACATCATCATGCGAAAGGCGAACAAAAACGAGGCATCAATCGCGGACTCGATCGCAGCCGCGGTTCCGGGTTCGACTCCCTCAGGCGGTTTCAAGGCAGCCAGCCTGATCTCGTTCGATTGCAGGCTGATCCGCACTCCGTCAGGTATGCCGATGTTCGCCAAGTGGCGATTCAGGTGAGCGCTGAACTCGGTGACCATGACGATGCCGAGAACCGCGACGGCCAGCAGGCTTGCCACGCGAGCGACCGCATTGTTTATGCCCGAAGCCGTCCCCACATGGTCCTGATCAACCGCATCCATCACGACCGTGGTCAACGGTGCGACACTGACCGCCATCCCGAACCCGAGCGTGACCACGGCCGGGAAAAATGTAGTCCAGTAGCTGCCTCCGATGGAGGGAACCGCGAACAACGAAAATCCAAAGGCCGCGATGACTGGGCCGATAATCAGTGGCAGCCGGGCGCCATGCCGGCTGACCAAACCTCCAGACCAGCGAGACAACAAGAACATCAGCAGGATCAAAGGCAGGACCGCACCTCCTGCAGCCGTCGCCGAGTAACCCTGCACCTGAATCAGGTTCAGCGGCAACAGAAAGAAGAAGATTCCGATGGCCGCATACAAGAAGAGCGTAAGCAGGTTCGCGCCGCTGAAGGCCCGCAACTGGAACAACTGGAGCGGCACCATCGGTGAGGTGCTCCCGGCCTCGATTCGGTAAAACGCTATCGTCCCGACGACTCCGGCAACAAGGCCTGTCAGAACAAGCGGATGTTTCCAGCCGAGGTGGCCGGACTCAATGAAGCCGAAGACAAGTCCAGTCAGGCTGACGGTCGCGGCTATCGCGCCCGGCCAGTCAATCCGGCCACGCTGCCCGCTTCGGCTCTCGGGAACACGCCACAGGCCGATAGCGATCACCGCAGCCGCGAGAGGCACGTTGATAAAAAACGCCCATCGCCATGACAAATGTTGGATCAGCCATCCTCCCAATACCGGGCCGATGGCAGTCGTAATAGCCGTGGATCCTGACCACGTACCAATGGCCCGGCCACGCTCACTCTCCCCGAACGATGCGCTGATGAGAGCCAGACTGCCGGGAACAAGAAACGCAGCTCCTATCCCCTGGACCGCTCGCGCTGCTATTAGTTGCTGAATGCCGGAAGCAAGGCCGCAGGCGATTGACGCGGCCGCGAAGACCGCTATCCCCAGCAGGAACATCCGGCGACGCCCAAACAAATCGCCCATTGATCCGCCGACCAGGATGAGCGCAGCAAGCGTCAGCCCATAAGACTCCACGACCCACTGCACGCCGACCACACTGGCGCCGAAACTGGTTTGGAGGGCCGGCAGAGCGACGTTGACGACGGTGCCATCGATGAAGGCCATGCTGGAGCCGATGATCGTCGTCACCAGGATCCACACACCCTGTTGGCGACGGCATGGCGAGGTTGCGAGATGCGAATCGATTACCGATTCGTCACAGGGTGGCTTCATGCAGAGTTATGGATGTGTATTTCCGCGACTCGGTTCTTTTGGAGATGATTCCCGTTGGGAGCCTGCGTGTCACTCCCCGGTTGATCGCCGATCCAGACCTGACCACAAAGCAAGTAAGCCACAACCGCCTGGGTCGACAGCCCATAATGCTAGAATTCAAAGCACTTCAATCAGCCGGGGAAACGTGGTTTCTATGAGAAACGTGTATTCGTGTCTCATCCGTCAAGGTTACTATCTGTTGGCGGTTTGCGTGGCGAGTTGCACGCCGGTAACGGCGCAGGTTGCGGTTGCCACCTACCATAACGACAACTACCGCTCCGGAGCCAACGCGCAAGAGACCATCCTGACGCCGTCGAATGTGAATCTGCAGTCTTTCGGCAAGCGCCTCACGTTTCCCGTGCAGGGTTACGTGTACGCCCAGCCTCTCTACGTCCCAGGAGTCATAATCAGCGGCACGGCTCACAATATGGTTTACATTGCGACCGAGCACGATCAGGTTTACGCGTTCGACGTGAATAGCGGGCAGAAGCTCTGGCAAGTCAATTTCCTCGCAGGTAGCAACGCCCTCACGATCATCAGTCCGGTTTCAAGCAGTGACGTGAACTGTGGCGACCTTGTACCCGAAATTGGAATTACTGGAACTCCGGCGATCGATGTCTCTGCCAACCGCCTATATGTGATCGCGAAGACGAAAGCGTACGACGTGCGGTCGCACACCACCAACTTCTACCAGACCTTGCACGTGCTGGACATCAGGACGGGGCTGGAGACGTTTCCGGCGCAGCGCATCAACGCGACGTTCCCGGGCAACGGCAGAGGTTCGGTCAACGGTTTGCTGACCTTTGATCCTCTGATCCAGGCACAGCGGCCCGGCTTGCTGATTCAAAATGGGGCGGTGTTCGCCGCATTCGCTTCGCACTGCGATCTGGGCAACTACCACGGCTGGATCATGGCCTTTGCCGAAAATACGCTGCTTCCCAGCGGTGTCACGGTGGACACACCCAATGGCTATGAAGGAGGGTACTGGGGAGGCGGCTCAGGTCTGAACGCCGACTCCGCTGGCTCGATTTATGGCGCTACCGGAAACGGCTATTTCGACGCCAACAATGGCGGGATCGATTACGGAGACAGTATCCTTCGGCTGGCGTGGTCGGCTGCGAGCAAGTCGTTCACCGTGGCGGATTATTTCACTCCTTGGGACCAACTCAGCCTGGACCAAAACGACACCGATCTCGGTTCCGGTGGCATAGTGCTGCTGCCCGATCAGCCGGGGACAAAATATCCCCATCTGCTGGTGCAAGTGGGAAAAGAGGGCACGATCGATCTGGTCAACCGGGACAACATGGGCCACTTTCACCCTGGAAACGACAGCCAGATCGTGCAAACCATCCCGTTCGCCATTGGCGGAATCTGGGGTGCTCCTGCGTTCTGGAACAACAATCTGTATTTTGGCGGCCAATCTGACTACCTGAAGGCATTCTCGTTTGACCCGAATGCGCAACAGCTCTCTGTGAACTACACGTCGAAATCGCCCGAGTACTACGGATTCCCTGGACCGACACCCTCCGTGTCCGCGAATGGCAACGCCAACGGAATTGTCTGGATCATTGAGAGCGACACCTACGGTGGCGGCGCAGCCGTTTTGCGTGCTTACGATGCGACCAACCTGGGGAAAGAGCTTTACAACTCTGAGCAGAATTCAGGGCGCGACCGGGTCGGATTGGCCGTGAAATTTGCCACCCCGACCATCACAGACGGGCTCGTCTTCGCAGGCGCCGAAAATCAGGTTTCCATGTACGGATTGTTAGGGCAGTGAACTTCTGGTGGACCACCTGAGAAGGCTTGGGCGGAGCATCTTCTTCGTCCTTTGTTGCGTTAAGGCCCTCCGTGCGCCCGGGTGTTTGACCTCGCCCGCTCAAACACGCTACACTTGTATGGCTTGCCTGTACTAGCAGGTCCCGTCAGGGACGTCCCGCAGCCGGGCCACGCGGTCCTGCGAAGGTTTCCTTCCACGCTCGGGTAAGTGCAAGCGCGCAAAGAATTTAAGCTATCCGCGCCTCAGCGCGCGGGCGAAGGCTAAGCAGCGCATGCTGACGGAGCCGAAGCAAGTTCAATGGAGGAATTGCCATGTACGCGGTGATCCGCGCCGGGGGAAAGCAGTATCGCGTCGCGCCCGGGGACGTGATTGAGATTGAGAAGCTGCCGCAGGCCGGCGGTGAGAACGTTCAGTTCGACGAGGTGCTGGCCGTCAGCGCCGCCGAGGGCGAGCTGGGCAAGCCGTCGAAGGCGTTCGTCACCGGGCAGGTAGTGGAACAAGGCCGGGGGGACAAGATTCTGGTCTTCCACTACAAGCGCAAGAAGCAATACAAGAAGCTGAACGGACACCGGCAGCCCTACACAGCGGTGAAGATCATCGGCATCAATGTGGACGGCGTGGACTTGACGACGTAGGTGGAAGGGCCCGGGGTCTGCC
>JBKQKT010000442.1:0-2801 GCA_052147365.1 Candidatus Korobacteraceae bacterium
CGGGGCCCCTACAGATTCACCCGTAATCCCATATATATCGCTTACCTGGGAATTTGGCTCGGATGGGCCATATTTTTTGGCAGTATCAGTGTCCTCCTCGTATGGCTGCTCTGGTGTCTGGTCGCGATCTTGACCCTTGTACCTCGGGAGGAACGCGATTTGGAAGCGGAATTCGGAGATTCCTATCTTCAGTACAAGAACAGTGTCCCACGTTGGTTCGGAAGAGCCAAGGCTTAGGCGACAAAACAATCCAGCGATTGCCGGGGCCCTGGTGGATTCCGATCAGGTTGTAGCTATCCAAGATCGGAAGCGCGTCGCGGAGAAGGGCTGATTGTCAGGTGCTATTTGCTCCGCGAGGCGCTTTCGATTTGGACACGAGAAGGAAGCCGCAGGTGTACTTAGCGGGCGCGGTGATCGAGGCTGGGATTATGGATATTGAATGGCATTTCCTGGTTTAGCAAATCGTCTTGTAGGCCGTCATCGTGGCCACTGGTGCTGGAAGCAGTGGAGCAGTTGCGTAGAATGTCTTCGATCCGGCGTTGCGGCAAGCCGGTTAGGGTGGCTTTGAAGCGTTGTTGGATCAAATGAGCACACGTCTGCAAACGCGTGCGTGGAGCAAGCCGGGAGAGCGGATTGGCAGCAACGGTCATGAAGAATCTAAGCCTGCGAAATAGAGTTCTGCGGCGGTGAAGCGCTCAACGACGCGCATGGGAGAGCCGCAACGGGGACAGTGCCAGAGATCGCTGTCGGGCGGCGCCGGCAGAGGCAACGGCTCGCGGCCCTGGTCGGCGAGCAGGGTGCGCGCCAAGGGCAGCAGCTGTTTTCGGAAGCGGTTCGCGAGCAGGCCGTAGTGACGGATGCGCACGAAACCCCTGGGCAAAACATGCAGGAAGAAACGGCGCAGGAACTCGACGGCTTCGAGGGGCATGACACGCTGGATTCCGCCGTGCCGATAATCGCGCCAGCGGAAGCTGACTTCTTCGCCGTCGAATGCGGTGATGCGGTGGTTCGATATGGCCATGCGGTGGGTGTAACGGCCGAGATAACCGAGAACATGTTCCGGTCCACCGAAGGGCGGCTTGGCATAGACGTACCAGTCTGTCTTGCGCAGCTCCTCGATCAGTTGTTCGAACCACGCCGGATCATGGAAATCAGCGGCGGCCGCGCGGCAATCGAGCACGTTTTTGCGGTAGAGATGCCGGAGTCCGGCAAGGAACTTCACGCGGAAGACGTTGTGCAGTACCGCAATGGGCAGCAGGAACCGTGGGTGGCTGGTTGAAATCCAGCGCTGATGATCTGGGGACAGTCCGCCGCCGGGGACCACGCAATGGACGTGGTAATGGCCCAGCAGGGTCTGACTCCAGGTGTGCAGGATGGAGAGAAATCCAATCTCTGCGCCCAGCCATTTAGGATCTCGAGCGACTTCGAGCAGGGCCTGGGAACTGGCGTCGAAGAGCAAGTCGAGAAATGGCCTGGGAGAAGTCAGTGCCAACGGGTTTAGTTCGTGGGGCACCGTGAACACGACGTGGAAGTAGTTGGTGTTGAGTAGATCCCGCTGCTGTGCCTGGAGCCATCGCCGGCGCTCCTGCGCCTGGCATTTAGGACAGCATCGTGAACGGCAGGAGTTGTAAGAGTGGGGTGCTTCATACGGGCAGTTGACACACTTGTCCTTATGCCCGCCGAGAGCAGCGGTACGGCAGCGCTCTACAGCCCGATATGCCTTCAGCTGCTGATAGCTGACACTGGACTGGTAGTGTTCCAGATACTGCCTGCCCTTTGCGCGGACGATGTCGGCCACTTCGATGGCCGGCCGCCTCATGAGCGACGCGGACGATGATAAGACCGGCGGCTCTGATCGACGTTCGAGAGCTTCAGTTCTTCGATCGGGTTGGCGACCTGGTGCAGGTGATGCTCGGACAGATGCAGATACCTGGCCGTTACTTCCAGATCCTCATGACCGAGCAGAAGCTGGATGATGCGCAGGTCGGTTCCGGCTTCCAGCAGATGCGTGGCCCAGCTGTGGCGAACCAGGTGGGGCGTCACTGTCTTGTGGATGCCGGCCCTCCTGGCCGCTTCGCTGCAGGTGCGCCACACGGTCTTGTCGGTGATCGGTTGCTCTGAGTCGCGATGCATCCGCGAGGGGAACAGGTATGTCTGCGGCTTGAGCCACAGCCAGTAGGCCCGGAGCGTCTCCAGCAACTTCGGACTCAGCGGCAAGTCGCGATCCTTGCCTCCCTTGCCGTTCACGACGTGAATGACCATGCGCTGGCTGTCGATGTCGTCGATCTTCAGCCGTGCGATCTCGGCGCGGCGCATGCCCGTGCCGTACAAAACCATCAGCAACGTGCGTTCGAACAGGTCGCTGCTGGCATCGATCAGACGTGCCACCTCTTCCTTGCTCAAGATCTTGGGCAGCTTCCGGCGAACCTTGGGATAGGGCAGGAACTGACGAAACTCATGCCGATCGAGCGTGCGTATGAACAAGAACCGCAGCGCAGCCACATGGTTCTCGACTGTTCCCGGGTCCAGCTTCCTTACCTTGAGCAGGTAAGCCTGGTAGCTACGAAGATGATCGGGACCGAGCTTGTCGGGTGACTTGCCGAAGTGTTGTGCGAACCGCTCGACGAAACGCAAATAGCGCCGCGTTGTGCTCTCTGAGTAGTTGCGACGCTCGAGTTCTTCGAGCATCATCTTGCGAAGACGAGTCACAGTCTGTTACCTCCTGTGACTCAACCTATCCCGGCCACAAAACTACTCGCCAGCCACAGCCGTAGCGGCCGCGGCGCCTGCGGCTTCGTTCT
>JBKQKT010000443.1:0-23059 GCA_052147365.1 Candidatus Korobacteraceae bacterium
TACGCGATGAGCACCGGTGCGATGGTGGACGGACTGACGAAGTACGCCGGGCCGGAGTTGCCGAGGATGGCGGCGTAACGGTTGTCGCCTTCAAGCACTATGGATTTGCCGTCCGCCGTTTTTGCTATCAGGCCGAGGCCGTTGCGGAAATACCAGCAGCGCGGACGCTGGCACATGTTGCCGCCAACGGTGGCAAGGTTGCGAATCTGCGGACTGGCGGCTTCATTCGCAGCCTCGCTCAGCGCCGGATAGTTCTGGCGAATGCTGTTGTCGCCGGCAAGTTCGGCGATGGTGGTCAGCGCGCCGATACGCAGGCCGTTCCCCGGCTGGTAGCTGATGCCACGCAGCCCGTCGATCTGCTTGATGTTTACCAGGCGCCTGGGAGTGACGACGTAGTCCTTCATCAGCGCGAGCAGATCGGTCCCTCCGGCAAGGATGGAGGCTTGCTGGCCGAGCAGAGTTGCGACCTGTTCTTTTTTCGTCGGGCTGACGTATTCGAACGCCTGCATTAGTCCTCCTGAGTGCCGCCGGCTGAAGCCGGCTCAGGGTCACAAAAATTTCCGTTACCCAGGGCTCCCGCCCTGGGCTAACTTCAGTTCCGCCCCTTCGGGGCTGGTCGTGAGCCGCTTCCAACAACCTGCACAAATCACAAACCAGTATGCATGCACGCACTGAAGGCCCGCTCTACCCGTACACATCAGCCGTGGGCATCCCAGTCCGCCGGGACGGGGGTCTGAAGACCCGCACTGCATGTACACATCAGCCGTGTGCACCCTAGGCTGCTGGGACGCGGGCCTGAAGGCCCGCTCTACCCGTACACATTAGCCGTGCGCGCCCTCCAGTGCTTCGAGCACGCGCGCCGGCGTGAGCGGCAGAAACGGTACACGCACGCCAATGGCATTGGCCACGGCGTTGGAAATTGCCGCGCCGGGCGATACCACCGGCGGCTCGGCGAGTCCAATGACGCCGCGCTCGTCATAGCCCTTGCCGGTCATCATGTGCACTTTCAGCTCACCGATATCCGCGATGCCAGCCAGGCGATAGAACTCCATGTTCGGATTCAGCATTCGCCCGGTAACCGGATCGAGAATTTTCTCTTCATACAGCGCATAGCTGATGCCCATGATCAGCGCGCCCCTAACCTGGCTCTCGGCAGTTTTTACGTCGATAACCAGGCCGCAGTCCTGTACCGCGACCATCTTGTTCACGCGCACGATCCCGGTTTCCGTGTCCACCGAGACATCGGCCATCTGCACTCCTCCGACTCCGCTATTGGTCAGGTCGGGCGGCTTCGACTTATCGGGATTCTTGCCGCGAACGGTCAAAGGCATGGCGCCGATTCTGGAACAGGCTTCCTTCCACGTAAGGCTGCGGCTGTGATCGCTCTTCACCCGCACCGTTCCATCGGCGGCTTCCAAGTCCTCGGGTTGAGCTTTCAAGGCCGGAGCGACTTTTGCGAAAAGCTGATCGCGCGCATCCACGGCAGCGCGGCGCGTGGAAGAACTCACGCCGCCGGTGGTTGTACTGCCGCCACTCGCGCCCGAAATCGGATAGCGATTGTCGCCTATCAGCAGCTTGATGTTCTCCATCGGGACACCAAGCGTGTCAGCCGCAACGATGATGATAACGGTGCGGCAGCCCGTGCCGAGATCCTGCGTGGCCATCTTGATCTCGACCGAGCCATCAGGGTGAATGGTGAGATCGCAGTCGCTGTTGTGGCCTCGGCCGCCCCAGGTGTGCAGGGACATGCCTAGCCCGCGCTTTACCGGGCCCGCAGTTTTGTCTCCACGCGGATGCCAGTTCTTCTTCCAATCCATCAGCTCGGCTGCAATCGGTAGCTCATCTCGGTATATACGGGCGCGAGTTCCCGTGATCTCCAGGTTCCTGGTAATCAGATCGTAGGGATCCATGTTCATCCGAGCAGCCAAATCTTCAATCGCACACATGGTGATGACTGCGGCCTGGGGATGGTTAGGAGCTCGCCAGGCACGCGCGCTGCCCTGGTTGGTGGAAATGGCAACGCTCTGTTTGCGCTGATTTGGCACCTCGAAGATGTATGGCAAGGGAGGCGTCCCGCCGCCACCGACGCCACCGGTTCCCCACGACCGGGACTCCCACGCGGTGAGCTTGCCGGCCTTGTCAGCGGCGATTTTCACGCGCGCATAGCCGGAAGGCCGCATGCCGGCAACTTCCTGTTCGGAATCGCGTTCGAGCATGATTTTCACCGGCTTGCCGCCGGCCGCCTTCGACAGTTGCGCGCTGGCAATGCCCCAGCGATCGGGACTGAACTTGCTGCCGAATCCGCCGCCGACATACTGCTGTAGTACCTGGATGTTGCCGGCGGGAATGCTGAGAGGTTCCGCCACCTGGGACGCGATGCCGGACAGGTTTTGGGTGGAGATATGCACCGTCAGGTCTTTGTCGCTCGGCCACTCCGACGCCATGCCGTGAGTTTCCAGGCAGCAGTGCGTGATGCAGGACGCGCCGTAAAGGCCCTCGACGACAGCTGCAGCTGATGCGAAGGCTTTGTCGGGATCGCCCTGCTTTTGCACGGCAGTCTTCTTGTAGGGAGAAGTGGACGCCTTTCCTTCCGCAAACTTCGCGTTGCGTAGGGCATCGACTACTTTGGGATCAACTCCCGACTCCTGCGCGGCCTTCAGATACTTATCGTCGGGCTTGAAGCTGATGCCGTTCTTCTTGATGGCTGAGATGACCTGTTCGTCGGGAACCTGGTTGTCCTCCATATCTTCGAAGTCGTCGCGGCTGATAGGTCCGGCGGCGGTTGCAACATTCTTCGGCGGTTCGGCGTCCGAAACAAAATGCGGCAGCACTTCATACTGCACCTTGATGGCGCGGATGGCGTCTTCGGCAGTTTGCTCATCCATCGCCGCAACGGCGGCCACTTCATCGCCAGCCCAGAAGATTTCCGTTCCCTGCTGCTGAATAACTCTTGCCGCCTTGACGCCGGGTATTTTCTCCGCGGCGCTGATATCAATGCTGGTGATGCGCGCGTGTGCATAAGGACAGCGTAGGACCTTACCTGCCAGCAGGCCGTCGGGGTTGTAGTCGTAGGTATATTTTGCGCGGCCGGAAACTTTTATCGGGCCATCAACGCGCGAAATCCTTTTCCCCAGCAGCGGACGAGTCGCGGGGTCGGGCCATTGATACTCGCTCATGACGATCTCCCTTCCCGCAACGTGGCTAGCGCGACAGCGCGAATTCCGCTGTAGGTTCCACAACGGCAGTAATTACCGCTCAGGCCGCGACGAATATCATCGGCGGTGGGATGCGGATGCTGCCCCAGGAAGTGAGTAGTCGCAATGATGAACCCTGGAGTGCAGAAGCCGCACTGTTGCGCGTCGTGATCAACGAACGCCTGCATTATCGGCGTCAGCGCCTCACCTTCAGTCAGCCCCTCGATGGTCGTGATCTTCGTGCGTTGCGCGTCAATCGCCAGCACCGCGCAGGCGTAGACTGGTTTGCCGTCCATCAGCACGGTGCAAGCGCCGCAAACGCCACGGTCGCAGACGCGTTTTGCGCCGGTCAGACTGAAGATGTCGCGCAGAGCATCGAGCAGCGTTACCCGCGGCTCGAGTTGAGCCTGGAGTTGCTTGCCGTTGACGGTGAGCTGCACCAGGACCTTACCAGGACCATGGACCGCGACCTCTTCGCCCGCGGCCTCCACTACCGTCGGGCCCACGAGCAGCGGGACGGCGACCCCGATTCCGGAGATTTTCATGAAGTCGCGTCGCGTTACTCCCGAGGTCGCCTGGGGCCGGCCCGCATCGTCATCTTTCATAGCGCCTCCATCCTTCGCAGTAGGCGAGTATAACTCTGCCCCCCACGAGCAGACACGCAAGAGGGAGGGTTTCAGCAGGATTGATGTAGCAGAAAATAGGCGGCCCTCTGCAGAGCCGCCGTTAGGAGAAATGCAACGAGCGCTTCCCAAACTACTTCTTCAAGGTGCGGATGTACTTTACGAGGTCACTGATCTGGGCGTCGGTCAGCTTGCCTTTGTAGGCCGGCATTTTGCCTTTGCCGTTGGTGATGGCCGCGGTCAGGTCAGCGTCCGACATCTTCTGGACATCGGCACTGGTCAGGTTGCTTCCCATGGGGGCCTTGCCCATGCCATCCGCGCCATGGCACATGGCACACTTGGCCTTATAGTCGGCAGCCCCGTCTGCCGCCGCCATGGGTGGCAGCGCCAGCGCAACCACTAGACTGAGCAGAGCGATTGTTACAAGCAATCTCATCGTCATCTTTTCCCTTTCCTCACATAGCCCTCTGGGGGCGAAATATGAACCACAGCGCCTCAAAATGACGGCGAAGGTAATGTACTCTCCGAAACCGTTTTTTGCCATACCACTTGCGGAGAGCCACGTGGGAAAAAGACGCTGCGGGCGGGTGATATGCCGCTGAGTCCGGCCCAATTTGGGAATGCTGGGACTATTATTTCTCAATTAAGTCGTTTGTTTTTAATATTTTATCCATGATCACAAGGGCCGGAAAGTTTGGCATTGGTTATGCCCTTACAGCATCGATACCACTTCGCAAGAGAGGGCCCTGTGGAACCGACCCTGGCAGTAATCGGCCTCAATTTCCGGACGTCTCCGGTCGCCGTCCGCGAGCGGTTTTGGATCAGTGAACCCCGGCGCTACGAAGCTCTGCAGCGGCTGGTACGCTCGGAGGGAATCGAGGAAGTCATTGTTCTGGCCACCTGCAACCGCACAGAGTTCTTTCTCTGGGCGAGCGACGTTCCTACGGCCGCGAATTCCGTCTTGCGTTTCCTGACCCAGGAATACCAGCTCCGCCTTTGTGAATGGTCACACTTCTATCGCCTAATGGACGATGTTGCTCTTACGCATATTTTCCGGGTGTGCTCCAGTTTGGATTCGATGGTCCTGGGCGAGCCCGAAATTACCGGCCAGGTGAAACAAGCCTGGGCGCAGGCCCAGCAAGCCGGCACGACGGGACGTTTTCTGGACGCGGTGATGCAGAAGGCGATGACGGTTTCCAAGCGGACACGAACCGAAACGGCGATTGGTTCGTCAGCTGTTTCCGTTCCCTATGCGGCAGTGGAGCTCTCCCGGAAGGTGTTGGGGGAACTCAAGGGGCGCGAGATATTGGTGATCGGCGCGGGCAAGATGAGCGATCGCGCGGCGCATTACCTGATGAAGGCCGGCGCCAACCGGGTAATGGTGATGAATCGCACTCTGGATCGCGCAGAAGAGATGGCGAAGAAGATGGGTGCAACTGCAGTCAGGTTTGAGGACCGCGAGCACCATCTGAAGGCCGCCGACATTATCGTCAGTTCGACGGCATGTCCTAACTACATTCTGAGCCGCAAGGAAGCTGAAGTGATAGCCAAACAACGTGAGCACAGGCCAATGGTGGTAATCGACATTGCTGTGCCGCGCGATATCGATCCCGCTGTGCGGGAAGTCGAAGGCATTCACCTCTTCGACATGGACGACCTTGAGCAGGTGGTGCAGCGCAATGGTGTAGGACGGCGAGTTGCCGCTGAGGCAGCGGAGGAGATTGTGCAGGCCGAGATGCAGGGCTTTCGGCGTAAACTAATGGCCGAGCGCGTGGTGCCGACCATCGTGGCCCTGCGTCAACGTCTCGATGATCTTTGCCGGCAGGAATTGGAGGTCCTTCGCGAGGAATTTGGACCATTCACGGAAGATCAGGACCAGGCACTTACGACCCTGACGAGTCATATTACGCAGCGAATCGCCGGTTCCCTGGCCCGTGAATTGAAGGAACTTCCCGAGAGGGGCGAACAGGAAGCGCTAGCCGCTGCGGTGAAGCGCCTGTTCCAACTTGAACAGCCATCCGTGGTTGCCGCCAGCGCCAAGAACTAGCGAAGGAGTTGAAATGTCAGAATCTGCCAACAACAAGAAGAGCAACGGACTGGGCTTCACGAGCGTGCAAGCTTACACGCTGGCCGTGATTACGCTGGCCATTGGTATTGCGGTCGGCTACTTTGCCCGGGGCTCGGCTCCTGCACCCGCCGCTAACGAAACGGCACAGGCCTCTTCGGCACCCGCTGGTATGGGCGGCGGCGCGATGGGAGGAGCACAGTTGCCCGGCATTGGAAGCGCGCAACAACAGCAAGGCGCTTCGCCGGAGATGATAGCCAAAGCTGCGGAACCGCTGCTGGCGCAGTTGAAGACCAATCCCAACGATTTCGATACGATAGTGAAACTGGGAAACTTGTACTACGACGGCCAGGCCTATCCGCAAGCCATTGAGTACTACCAAAAAGCGCTCAATATTCAGCCTAACAACCCGGATGTCCGCACTGACATGGGAACTGCCTACTGGTTCACCGGCAACGCCGACCAGGCGATTGCGAACTTTGACAAGTCGCTGGCCATCCGGCCTAATCATCCGGGCACGCTGTTTAACCTGGGAATCGTGCAGTGGCAGGGGAAGAAAGACCCCAAGGCCGCGATTGTGGTGTGGGAGAAGCTGCTGCAAACCAATCCTGATTATCCGCAGAAGGACCAGGTGCAGTCGTTGATTGAGCGCGCCAAGATGCATGCCAGCGGCGCAACTAAGGGTTAACGAAGCGACGAAAACGCTGTACGACTTGCAATAACTGGGGCACGCAGATCGGGGCGTGCCTCTTTTTTTGCGCTCGTATCTTCGCCGAGGCGAGCCGATGTGGACGAAACAGGTATGGCGCTCTCCGCTATCGTTTGCGGTATGCTTATCGCCAGTATGTGGGGGAGATCATGAAACACATTGCCATCGCAACTCTGATTTTGGCCTTAGCGTCAGCCCTGTATGCGCAGACGAGCTCATCGGCTGCAACCGTCAGCAACCCTGTTGTCAGCACGGTACGTCAGCTCGAGGAGCGGCAGTCAAAGAACCTCATCGGCGCTGCCGACGAAATGCCTGCTGACAAATACAGCTATCACCCGACGCCGGAGCAGATGACCTTCGCTCACCTGGTCATTCACGTGGTCGAGGCCAACAATGGCTCGTGCGCGCGCATTTCCGGCGAGCAGCCGCGCGAGGTGAAGCTGAACGAGAGCGACTCCAAGGACTTGCTGACCAAGGCGCTGAAGGATTCGTTCGCCTATTGCGAGCAAGTGCTGGCCAAGGCTGACGACTCAACTCTTGGTCAGCCAGTTGCGTTCTCTGGCGGGCGCACCGGTACGCGCGCCGCGGCGCTCATTTATCTAGCTACGGGTTGGGCCGACCACTACAGCGCTGCTGCCATGTATCTGCGCCTAAATGGTCTACTGCCACCCAGCGCCCAGAAAGCGCCCGGGCACTAGATCATTCCGCCTTCACCACGATCAGCTCGAAGCTACCGGGAACCATGGCTGGCCGCTGCCCGGGAGCCGGCGGTTTGGGATCGCGCTGGGCGGTTACCAGATAAGCGGTGTTGCTCTCGTAATCCATGGCCATGGTCCGCGCGCCCTTCGCGGTTGGCACGTTCTGCGTGACCGTGTACTTGTCCGGGCTGTCTTCATGAATCACGGTCAGCACACCCTCACCGCAAGACATGAAGACTTCCTGCGTGTTGGGATTGAAGCGCCCGGCATCCACACCTTCGCCGATCGGCACCGTGGTCACCACTTTACCGCTGCCGGAGTCCACCACCACCATCATCTTGTTACCGCACCCCGCAAACAGGCGATGATGGGCCTTGTCTAAGGCCAATGCGCTGGGTTCCTGGCACGGGCCTACTGGCCACGTGTTCAACACGGTGAGCTTGGTTGCATCGATCTCCGCGATCTGACCCTTGTCTTCGATATTCACAAACACTTTTCCGGCGCCATCTGTGGCAGGAAACTCCGGCTTGCCATCGAGTGGCACCGTACCGACGACCTTGCCGCTGGCCGCGTCTACCACGGTCGAGTCTTTGCTGCGCGCGTTAAAGGTGAACACGTGCTTGGTGAACGGGTCGTACAGTATCGCGTCGGGCCGCTCGCCGACCTTCACGCCGTCCAGCTTCTTCAGCGTCTTCAGGTCGAAGATCGTAACAGTATTGTCGCCGCCATTGCTCACGAATCCGCGGCCGAACTCCGGCGCCAGCGCTACGCCATGGATTCCTGAAAGGTCGGGGATATCACCTGTCACCTTCAGGCTGTTGGTGTCAACCACCATGACGTGAGTGCCGCGCGTGATGAACAGGCGCTTGCCGTCTTTGTCGTAATAGAGGTAGTCCCATCCACCTTCACCACCCAGTTTGACGCGATCGGCCACCTTGTACTGCTTCTGGGCGAATGATGGCACGGCCGCGCAGAGGCAGGCCACAATCATTATCACGAAAACTCTTTTCATTTTTATTCCTTCGCTGTGCTTCCGCATTGATTACGATCGGGCTCGCGTGAACCTATTCTAATGCGGGCTGGACGAAAGCTTGCAACATTACTACGTGACCTACGTCACCGACGCCAGGTTGAGCATTTCACTAAGCTGAGCATAGAAGGTGGTGTTCCACGGAACACTGCGAGCCATGACTGAGCCGTTGCAAGTCGGCAGCACTGTCGTTTTCGAACAGCAACATTTGGAAGAACTCCTCCGGGCGCTGGTCGCCCGTGGCTACGAAGTCCTTGGACCGACGCTTCGCGAGGGCGCGATCGTCTATGACCGCCTGACTTCGACGCAGGACTTGCCTGCGGGTTGGACAGACGAACAGGCCGGTGGAAAGTACCGGCTCAAGCGCCGCGAAGACGGCGCGTTCTTCGGCTATGTTGTTGGTCCGCACTCCTGGAAGAAATTCCTGTATCCGCCTATTCAGCGGCTTTGGCAGGCGACGCGAAACGGCAAGGGTGTGCGGATCCTGCCGGAAGAAAGGAAGGCCCCGCCGAAATACGCATTCATCGGTGTGCGTGCCTGTGAGCTGCATGCTATCGCAGTTCAGGACAAAGTCTTCCTCGAGGGCCAGTTCGTTGACCCAAACTACAAGTTGCGGCGCGAGGGCCTGTTTCTCGTAGCAGTCAATTGCGTCCAGGCTGGCGGCAATTGCTTCTGCGCTTCGATGAGCACAGGTCCGAAGGCAACCTCCGGCTACGATCTAGCCCTCACCGAGATGGTGCAGGATGGACGTCATCGCTTCCTGGTTGAAGTGGGGACGACGAGCGGGGCCGCAGTCTTGTCAGCAGTTCCCTATCAGCAGGCTGATGACGCCGACAAGCAACTCGCTGAGCGCCTCCTGGAGCAGACCGCCCGTCGCATGGGGCGCAAGCTGGACCCACGCGGAATCAAGGACCTGCTGTATCGCAATTACGAGCATCCGCAGTGGGACAAGGTCACAGAGCGCTGCCTGTCATGTGCCAATTGCACCCTGGTGTGCCCCACCTGCTTCTGCACTACGGTGGAAGACGTCACCGACCTGACCGGCGAACATGCTGAACGCTGGCGGCGCTGGGATTCGTGCTTCACAGTGGACTTTTCCTACATCCATGGGGGAAGCGTTCGCGCCACTCCGCGGTCGCACTATCGCCAGTGGATGACACATAAACTCGCCACCTGGATCGACCAGTTTGGTGTGTCCGGCTGCGTGGGATGCGGCCGTTGCATCACCTGGTGTCCGGTGGGAATCGACATCACGGTCGAGACTGCGGCCATCCGCGCCAGCGACTCCGTTAAGGCAGCAACAGAACGAGAGCAGGGGTTGGCATGATACATACACTTGAACCGATTCTGCGAGAGCACCCTTTCTTTCATGGCATGGAAGACCAGCACATCCAGTTGATCGCCGGATGTTCCATGAACGTGCGCTTCGAGGCAGGGCATGTCATCTTCCATGAGGGCGACCCGGCTGACCACTTTTACCTCGTACGCGAAGGCCTGGTGTCGGTGCAATTTGTCATTCCACACCGCGGCCTGACGTCGGTAATGACCGTCGCCAGTGGTGAGGTCCTGGGCTGGTCGTGGCTGTTTCCTCCCTATCGCTGGCATTTTGACGCCAGAACGCAGCAGCCCACCCATGCGCTCGCATTCGACGGCAAGTGTCTGCGTGCCAAGTGCGATGAGGACCACGATCTCGGCTATGAGATTTACAAGCGTTTCATGCAAGTCATCACCGAGCGCCTGGAGTCAACCAGATTGCAGTTGTTGGACATGTATGGCAACCATGCTTGAGCAACCCGAGGCCGTGACGGCGGGATTGGTGCCCGACCCAATGCTTCCCGCGCCCTACCACATCCAGCGTGTGAAGCAGGAGACGGACGATACCTTCACGCTGGAGCTTCTGCCTGAAAACTCAGGCGATCGGTTCTCCTTCGCGCCCGGACAGTTCAATATGCTCTACGTCTTCGGGGTGGGAGAAGTGCCGATCTCGATCAGCAGCGATCCCGATGACGCGCCCTTGCTCAAGCACACGACCCGCGTTGTTGGCACGGTGACCAAAGCCATGCGGCAGCTCAAGCGTGGCGACACCATTGGTATTCGCGGCCCGTTCGGGACCCACTGGCCCGTAGAGGAGGGCGCCGGACGGGATTTGGTGATTGTGGCGGGCGGCATAGGGCTGGCCCCGCTGCGACCTGCGCTTTACCGGCTGATGGCGGAACGGGAGAAGTACCGGAAGATCGTTCTCCTGTACGGCACGCGCACTCCTGAAGACATGCTCTACCGGCAGGAATTGGAGCGCTGGCGCGGCAAGTTTGATCTGGAGATCCAGGTCACGGTGGACCGGGCGGCTAGCGCGTGGCGGGGAAATGTTGGCGTGGTGACGACGATGATCCCGCGTGCCCCCTTTGACCCTTCCAACACCTTGGCGATGATTTGCGGCCCGGAAGTCATGATGCGCTTTACCGTGATGGAACTGCTGAAGCGCGGCGTGGCGCCGGAGCGTACCTACGTGTCAGCGGAACGCAATATGAAATGCGGGATTGGTTTCTGCGGCCATTGCCAGTATGGCCCGACGTTCGTCTGCAAAGACGGTCCGGTATTTGCCTACCCGTACATCGCGTCACTCTTGGGCAAGTCGGAGGTTTGAAATGTCACGAGAGTTTTGGAGGTGGACTTAACTCATTGAGAATCAATATTTTGCGATAAGTGATTTAGAAACAGATATTTGCATCAAAACCTCAGCTAAGCCCTCGCTAAGTAGCTGGTTCTAAAGAACTGACAAGACATAGGAGGGGGTAGGGGGTGCCCCCGATTCGCGAGCGGTTTGAGCAACTTTGAGGCGATGCGGGAGGATGTAGGTTGAACAATAGAAAACACAAACCGAAGTTAGCGGTGTGGAAGTTCTCCTCCTGCGACGGCTGCCAGTTGAGTCTGCTGGATTGCGAGGATGAACTGCTCGCGGTCGCCGATGCAGTGGAGATCGCCAATTTTCCCGAGGCTTCGCGCGCGGTCGTCAAAGGGCCGTACGACCTTTCGCTGGTGGAAGGCTCCATCACCACGCCCCACGATGCGGAGCGCATTCACGGCATCCGGCGCGCCTCCAAGTTCCTGGTGACGATTGGCGCCTGCGCAACCGCCGGCGGCATCCAGGCGCTGCGCAATTTCAAGGATGTGAAGGAATTCACCTCCATCGTGTACCCCCGGCCCGACTACATCGAGACTCTCAAGAAATCGACGCCGATTACCGACCACGTGTTTGTCGATTTCGAGCTGCGTGGATGCCCCATTAACAAATACCAGTTGGCGGAGGTGCTCAGCGCATTTCTGAACGGCCGCAAGCCCAACACACCGCCGCACAGCGTTTGTGTGGAATGCAAACAGCGGGGCACGGTCTGCGTGTTGGTCGCACACGGTACGCCCTGTCTTGGGCCAGTCACCCAGGCCGGTTGCGGTGCGCTTTGCCCGGGCTACACGCGCGGTTGTTACGGATGCTTCGGGCCGAAGGAGACGCCCAACACTTCATCATTGAGCGCCCGGTGGAGCGAGTTGGGAGTGAGCGACGGCGACCTGATGCGGGTCTTCCGAGGCTTCAACGCCTATGCAGAGCCTTTTCGCCGAGAGAGCGAAGCGCATGAAAAGTAGCACCATCAAAGTTGACTACCTTGCGCGCGTCGAAGGCGAAGGCGGCCTGTTCGTAAAGATCAAAGGCCAACAGGTGACCGACGTCAAGCTGAAGATCTTTGAACCCCCGCGCTTTTTTGAAGCGTTTCTGCGTGGACGCAAGTTTAGTGAGGCGCCCGACATCACCGCCCGCATTTGCGGCATCTGCCCAATCGCTTATCAGATGAGCGCCTGCCACGCCATGGAGGATGCCTGCGGAATCAAAATAACCGGCCCCATCCGCGACCTCCGGCGATTGATCTATTGCGGGGAATGGATCGAGAGTCACGCCCTGCATGTTTATTTGCTCCACGCCCCCGACTTCCTCGGATACGAGGACGCCATTCGCATGGCCAAGGACCATCCTGACGCAGTAAAGCGCGGCCTGCGTCTAAAGAAAGCCGGCAACGAGATCGTGCGCCTGTTGGGCGGGCGGGAAATCCACCCCATCAATGTGAAAGTCGGCGGCTTTTATAAGGTACCGCAAAAGAAGGAGTTCTCCGCGCTGGCCGAAGAGCTGAAGTGGGCACGCGATGCTGCGCTGGATACTGTGCGCTGGGTGGCGACATTTTCCTTTCCTGAACTTGACCGCGATTACGAATTCGTCGCCTTACGGCATCCTGACGAGTATCCATTCAACGAAGGACGCCTGGTTTCCAGCAAGGGCCTTGACATCGCCATTCGAGAATATGACCAGAACTTCATCGAGGAACACGTTGCTCATTCCAACGCGCTACAGGCGCGGCTGAAAGAACGAAATTCCTACTTTGTCGGCCCGCAAGCACGCTACAACCTGAACTTCGACAAGCTCTCGCCGGTGGCGCAGGAAGCGGCGCGGGGCGCTGGTCTCGGGCCGGTGTGCCGCAATCCCTTCCAGAGCATCATCGTGCGCAGCGCGGAGCTGGTGTACGCCTGCGATGAGGCGCTGCGCATCATCGAGAACTACGAGATGCCGGACGCGCCCGCGGTCAAAGTCGAACCGCGGGTCAGCACCGGATACGGGTGTACCGAAGCGCCGCGGGGCATCTGCTACCACCGCTATCGTCTGGACGATCGCGGTCTTATTGTGGACGCCAAAATTGTTCCGCCCACCTCGCAGAATCTAAAGACTATCGAAGAAGATCTCGGGCAGTTTGTTCAGTCCCATCTCGTCATACAGAAGGACAGGCTGCAGTGGCAATGCGAGCAAGCCGTACGCAACTACGATCCGTGCATCTCGTGCGCCACGCACTTTTTGAAGCTGCACTTCGAAGACGAATGACAGCGGTTGCGCCAAACATCGTGGTCATCGGCATTGGCAACGAGTATCGCAGCGATGATGGTGTCGGCATTGTGGTTGCGCGCCGTCTGCGAGAACGCTTCCTGAGCAAGATCACAGTCCTGGAGGAAAGCGGTGAGGGTGCGGCCCTTATCGATTCGTGGAAGGGCGCCATGTGGGTGCTGCTGGTGGATGCAGTTCATTCGGGCGCTCCGGCGGGAACAATCCACCGCTTCGACGCGCGCGCTGCGCCAATTCCCATTGGGTTTTTTCACTACTCCACTCACGCCTTCAGCGTGGCCGAAGCCATAGAGCTGGCGCGGTCCTTGGGTCAGTTGCCTCCTCATCTGGTTGTCTACGGTATTGAAGGCGAGAACTTTGCCGCAGGTCTTGGCCTGTCCCACGCAGTCGAGCAGGCTGTCGAAAGGGTCGTTGAACATGTGGCGACTGAGGTGCGCGAGGCACTGAACACATGAGGGGCGAAAATGTCTAGGACCGATCGGTCACTTTCCGCTCTGCTGCGCGACCTGTGCGGATGGCCCTTGCGCTGCCTGTTTGGATGGCAGTGGTCCTTCCGCCTGCTCCAATTCCTGCGCAATCGAGTCTACAAGACTGGCCTCATTCAGCAGCACCTGACCAACAACGACAGCACCCTGATCGGCGTCTTGCCATTTGTTTTCTTCTATCGCCTCGCGAACGGCAGGGATCGTCTTCACGCCGTAGCCTGTGTAAGCGCCAGGCGCGTAGATCTGGTGCTTGAACCATGGCCTTTCCTTGAGTCCCTGGCTTACAGTAAACGTCCGCTCAGTGCGAAGCAGTTTGTTGTTGATCTCCTTCAACGCGGGAGACTGCCACGCCGCGCCCCCATTCTCATTCAGTTTCGAGATCGCCTGACGATATCGTTGCGCCGCCTTGGTGTAAGCTTCCGCGCCGTTCTCCAAAGGCGCGAAGTTCAAATATGGCGGCTCCAGCAGTTGGGGCGGAGGAACGTACCGCTTCTCCGGATCGGAGGTTGCGGTAAATACGCCCTCTTCGAGTTCGCGGTTGCGCTCGCGGGCCTCGTCCTGCTTCTGTTTCAGCTCTTTTTTCAACTCCACGATGTAGCGCTTAACGGTGTCCGCCGAGCCCGAGGGATCAAAAGGCAACAAATCCGAATCGGCGAAGCGCATTACCGTGCTTCCCGCCATCTGCGCCAGGGCACGCTCGTAAACAAACTTGGTATCGCCAAAATGCGTGTACCAGTAGAAGTCATCGTAGATGGAGTGATAAACTCCGCCGCTGCTTTCGCCGCCGAAGCCCATGTTCAACGCAGCTACTCCCGCGTAATCGAGAAAGGCGACGTAATCGGAGCCATCACCAAGCGCGCCAATGCGCAGATCAGCTCGATTCCGTAGCTCCTCGCGGTCTTCGGCACTGCTGGCGTGAGCGACGCGCCGCAAGTAGGCGCGCTTCCACACCGTCATGTGCTTCTCCGGATCTTGAATCTCGCGCTCGACCTGGTTAGCGGCATGCTCCAGCGTATGTGAGCCCGAGATGTTAAGGTAGCCACGCCCGCTGGAATCGGTGTTGAGATACATCACAGCGTGCTGGCGAAGTTCATCCTGATGCTGTTCGACCCATTCGGTGGAACCCAGCAAGCCTGGCTCCTCGCCATCCCACGCGCAATAGACGATGGTGCGCTTCGGACGCCAGCCCCGCTTCATCATCTCGCCAAGTGCTCTCGCCTCTTCGAGCTCCACCACCATCCCGGAAATTGGATCGTCGGCGCCGTTCACCCAGGCATCATGATGATTGCCCCGTAGGATCCACTGGTCAGGGTCCTCGCTACCAGGAATCTCGGCGATGACGTCGTAGATGGTCTTCAGGTCCCAGTTCGACTTCACGGCGAGATGCACCTTGGCTGGCCCTGGTCCGATGCGGTAGGTGATAGGCAGAGCGCCGCGCCATGTGGCCGGAGCCGTCGGCCCGGTGATCGCCGCCAGCAGCGGTTGCGCATCTCCGTAAGATATGGGCAGCACGGGAATCTTGGTTATCGTCTGGGCTTCCGCTAACGCTAGCCGCTTCGCATCCTTCGTAGCGCCGACTCCCGGCGTCAACGGATCGCCTGGATACTGCGTGTCCATCACGCTGCCCCGTTGCACACCTTCCTGCGGGCGATACGGACCGGCAGGATAGTCCTGGCCTTCGAAGTAGCCGTCTTCCTTGGGATCGGAGTAGATGATGCAGCCCACAGCTCCGTGCTCGGCGGCGACTTTGGGCTTGATGCCTCGCCAGCCGCCACCATAGCGGGCGATCACGATAGCGCCCTTGACGGAAATTCCTAGGCGCTCGAGTTGCTCGTAGTCGTCGCGCATGCCGTAGTTGACGTACACCAGGGGCCCTGTGACGTCTCCGTCGATGGAATATGCATTGTAGGTAGGCAATTGCTCCGCCATCTGCTGCGATGTCGGATCAACACTCAAGGGAGGCTCTTGCAGTTTGGCGACGAAGTGTGTTGGCGCAAGCATTTCGACTAGGCGTTCTTTTGGGGTCGGAAACAACACCTCGAAGGTCTCGATGTGCGCGTCGAAGCCATACTCCTTGAACTTCGCCAGCATCCACTCCGCGTTCGCCTTGTCGTAAGGCGAGCCAACGTTGTGCGGTCGGGCGCTCAAATGCTGCATTGAGTCGCGCATAACACTGGGATCAGGGATATTGCGGAACTTTGCTTCCCAGTCGCGTTCGGTGGACGTGTGCGCCGGCGAGTATCCATCCATTGGTTCGGGAGTGTTGGCTGCATTGCCCGATGAGAGCAGCGCAAGGACAAGAATGGCCACTACGGCACGACTTGTCACTCACCCACCTCCCGCCACAACACTCTGCCAGGGATGCAAGAAACGTTTCATGAAGTTGCCGATTATACGCCTCAAAACCACACGGGACTGGCAATACACTCGGTAGAGCAGGCGAATTAAAGCCGCGGTCTGTGGGGAAGATTCCGAAACGCGGATTGCGAAGAGCGAAAAGCGAAAGCAGCAGAACATACAGACAAATCTCTCCCGACGCTTTAGAATTTCTCCTTCCGCATAATCCATCATGGCTTCCAATAGCTCGGGTAAATACGACGCCATCGTTATCGGCGGCGGGCATAACGGACTGGTTAACGCAGGCTATCTTGCGCGTGCAGGCAAGAGGGTGCTGGTGTTGGAGCGCCGCCATGTGCTTGGCGGCGCTGCGGTAACAGAAGAGATCATCCCCGGCTTCAAGTTCTCGGTCTGCTCCTACGTGGTGTCACTGCTGCGGCCTGAGATCATCCGCGATCTTGACCTTCCCCGGCACGGCCTCGAGATTCTCCCGCTGGACGGCACCTTCACGCCTATGCCGAACGGTGACTACCTGTGGCGCGTGAACGACCACGGAAAGACCATGCGGGAGATACGGCGCCACTCGAGGTTCGATGCCGAAGCCTACGAGGAGTTCGGCAAGGCGATGCTGCAAATGTGCCGCTTCGTTAAGCCGATTCTCGGCATGGTGCCGCCCGATCCAACTACGCTGAACCCGCGTGACCTTCTCAAGTTGCTCTTCCTCGGCCGCCGTTTTACCGGTCTCAGCGGCGAAGACAAGTACAACCAGGTGCAACTGATGACCATGAGCGCCATTGACTTTCTCGACCAGTGGTTCGAGACCGATGTGCTCAAGGCCACAATGTCGGCGTCGGGAATCATTGGAACGTTTCTCGGCGTGCGCTCGCCTGGTACGGCCTATGTATTGCTGCATCATTACATGGGCGAGATTGACGGCGCGTTTCGCGCGTGGGGATTTGCGCGCGGCGGCACAGGAGCAATCTCCAACGCCATCGCCGACGCAGCACGCGAGTTCGGCGTCGAGATCAAGACGCAGGCCGCAATCTCGCAGATTTTGGTTCGCGATGGCAGGGCCGTCGGCGTGGCGACCACGAGCGGCGATGAGTACCACGCGCCCATCATCTCGTCGAGCGTTGACCCGAATCTCACCTTCCTGAAGCTGATCGAGCCCAAGCATTTGAGCGAGGAATTTCGCGATGAAGTGCGGCGCTACAAGTATCGTGGTTCATCGGGGAAGGTGAATCTGGCGCTCGATGCTCTGCCCAACTTCACCTGCCTGCCGGGCGAAGGCCATCATCTTCGAGGCGCAATCTCAATTTCGCCCAGCGTTGACTACATGGAGCGCGCCTACGACGACGCCAAGTACGGCAATTATTCGCGTCGGCCGTACATTGACATGGTCATCCCCAGCCTGACCGATCCATCGGTCGCACCTGCGGGCAAGCATGTGATGTCCTGCTTCGTGCAGTACGCGCCCTACAAGCTGAAAGAGGGCACGTGGGATGAGAAAAGAGAGGCCTTCGGTGACAACGTTGTTGACACCATCGCGGAATTTGCGCCCAACTTGAAGAACATCATCTCGGGCCGGCAAGTAGTGACCCCGCTCGACCTGGAGCGCGAGTTCGGACTGACCGAGGGCAACATCTTCCAAGGAGAGCTATCGCTGGAACAGTTGTTTTTCCTGAGACCGGTACCGGGTTGGGCGCAATACAAGACGCCCATCAAAAATCTTTGGATGTGCGGTTCGGCGACGCATCCCGGCGGCGGCATTATGGGCGCGCCGGGCAGGCTGGCGGCGTTGGAGATCCTGAAACATTCGAAGGGCGCGAGCTAGCTGATGCCTGACAAGCGCGACGTGGTCATCATCGGCGCAGGGCACAACGGGCTGGTTACCGCTTTCTATCTCGCCAAAGCCGGATTTAGGCCACTCATCCTCGAGCGCCGACCCACTGTGGGGGGCTGCGCGATTACCGAGGAATTTTATCCCGGATTTCGTTGCTCCCGGCTAGCCCATGGCACCGGACCGCTTCGTTCTGACATTGTGGCCGATATGAATCTGGCGAAGCATGGGTTGGAGACGTATTCGCCAGACGTGCGAGTGCTTTCGCTCTCGCCGAACGGCAACCCGCTGATTTTGTACGGCGACCTCCCGAGGTCTCAGCGGGAGATTGCCGGGTTTTCAGAGAAAGATGCCGCAAATTATGGAGAATTCGCGAAGTCGTTGGCGCGTATAGCTGAAGTCATTGATCTGCTGCTGGCGATGACGCCGCCTGATCTGGACGATCCCGGTTCCGGCAACGTCTGGGAGCTGCTGAAGGCCGGTCGCAAGCTTCGCGGCTTGGGCGAAAAAGACCTCTATCGCCTGCTGCGTTGGGGGCCGATGGCAATGGCCGACCTCGCCGCCGAATGGTTCGAGACGGAGCTGCTGCGAGGTACGATCGCCGCGCAGGGCATCTTCGGCACGTTCCTGGGGCCATGGTCCGCGGGTTCGGCTGCGACTTACCTGCTGCGGACCGCGTCTGATGGTAATCCTGCGGGACCCGCATCCTACGTTGTGGGAGGCACAGGTGCGTTGCCGGAGACGATGGCGGAGGCAGCTACAGAAGCTGGGGCCGAGATTCGCACGTCGTGCGAAGTAGCTGGCATCAAAGTCAAGGAGGGAGTAGCGATTGGCGTTATTCTGGCTAACGGCGATGAGATCGAAGCCACTGCTGTCATTTCGAACGCTGATCCGAAAGGCACGCTGCTCGGCCTTGCCGAGCCGCAACATCTCGACCCCGGCTTCCTGCAAAAGCTGCAGCATTACCGCATGACGGGCACTGTCGGCAAGGTCAACCTGGCGCTCAGCGGGTTGCCGAAGTTTAGCGAGGTAAACGGTGATGCTAGCCTGCTGTCGGGCAGGATCCAGGTTTCACCGGAGATCGATTATCTCGAGCATGCCTTCGATGCCTGCAAGTATGGAGAGTTCTCACGGCATCCATACATTGAAGCGACACTTCCCACGCTGTGGGATAACTCGCTCGCACCGACTGGCAAGCATGTTATGTCCATCTATATGCAATATGCGCCGTACAAGCTGCGCGATACCGACTGGGATGCACAACGCGATGAGCTGGGCGACGCCGTGGTTAACACCCTCGCGGAGTATGCGCCTGATCTGCCTTCGTCGATCGAGGCGCGGGAGGTCATCACGCCCAAGGACCTGGAACAGACCTACGGTCTGACAGGCGGACACATCTTCCATGGGGAGTTGGCATTAGACCAGTTGTTCACCATGCGTCCCCTGCTCAACTGGGCGCAGTATCGCACTCCCATCCAGAGCTTGTATTTATGTGGGTCGGGTACGCATCCTGGCACAGGACTGAACGGCATGTCAGGCGCGAATGCCGCGCGCGAGATTATCAAAGACTTGCGCAAGTGAGCGATGCGAGCGGTCATCGCATTGGCGCAGATCATCAGAAATTACTGCGCCTGCGCCTGGTCGTATTGCGGCAATCCATCAGCCGCCAGCGGCTTCCACTCCACGCTTCAAGTCCGCTGCCAGCAGCCGATGGAACAAGCGCTCTCCTGCTTCGCGGCGAACGGATAGTCGGCCCGCGCCATAGGCGCGCGAGTGCAGGCCGCGCTGAACCGATTCACAGATGTCCACGTCTTCGTCATTCACACGCTCGCCGACAGCAATGCTCCGCCGGTTGCGCTCGGATGCGGACTCGCCCACATCGTCGAAGTAGAAATCGAAGATGACCTGGCAACAGTCCACCCCGTCGGGGAGAACAAGGTTGGTATCCATATAGCCCTTATAGAGGTTGATCATGAAGTTCGGGTACTGCCAGAAGTACCACGCGCAGTCGCCGGTGCGTGTTGCTGCAGTCGCGGCATCCACACTGGAGGGAACTATCGGGCTCGATTGGAGGCAATAGCGGTCTTCGTTCTCGATGGTGTACTGCTTGTAGTCCAGAACGCTATTCAGCGCCTTGTGCAGGTGCGGCACGTGATAGCCGCCGTCAAGATAGTTGTCAACAAACACCTTCCAATTGCACTTCAGGCTGTACGACCGCCGTTCGAAGAAGCGGAGCGCGCCGAGATTCAGTGGCGCAACCCGCTTTACCAAACCGCCCAGAAAGTCCTTTAATGACAGGAAGTTCGCGTCGAGATTGACGAAGATGAACTGCTCCCATGTTTTGACGTGCACCGCAACCAGGCCGTTCTGCGAGCGATCGAAGTCACATACGCCCTCGAATTCCGGCACACCCTTAAGCGAACCATCGAGGCCGTAGCTCCACCCGTGATACGGACAGCGCAAAATGCTGGCCGTGCCCTGTGCTTCTGTTACCAAGGCCGCGGCATGGTGTCGGCACACGTTATAGAAGGCGTGCAACTCGTTATCAGCGCCACGAATGACGAGCAGCGGCTCGCCTGCCAGTTCCGCAGTAACGAATTGGCCAGGCTGCCGCAACTGATCCACGCGCGCAACGACCTGCCACGTGCCTGCGAAGACGGCTTGGCGCTCCAGTTCGGCGATGCGTTCATCGGTGTACCAGGCGGAAGGAATGGTAAATGCCTGTTCGATCGGGCTCTGGTCGTTGTAGGACGCAATAAGGTCGTGCAGGGACTCCATCGGCAGATCTCCTGAGGGTGGTTGCGGAAAGAAATGATAACAGCCCGATAGCCCAGAAAAGAGTTGACGGCTGGCGGCGGGCGTGGTTCCTTGTCCCCATGCATAGTTCAGCAAATGCTCCGGAAATTGTGCAGGCCACGGCCGCCGATGTGGGCGACGTCGCGCCCCTCTTCGACGCTTACCGACAGTTCTATGGCAAGCCGCCCGATCTGGAAGCTGCGCGCCGTTTCCTGTTCGCGAGGCTCAGCAAAGACGAGTCGGTGCTGTTTATCGCGAGGCTGGAAGGAAAAACGGCGGGCTTTGTGAACCTATATCCCGTGTTTTCGTCGATCAATCTCACGCGGCAGTGGATCTTGAATGACCTGTTTGTCGCGCCGGAGGCGCGCAAACTGGGCGTGGGCCGCGCCCTGACAGAGCGCGCCCGCCAGCTCGCGGAGGCCACGCGGGCCAACGGACTGGCATTGGAGACAGCCATCGGCAATCAAGCCGCGCAGAAGCTTTATGAGGGCCTGGGCTGGAAGCGCGACGACGAGTTCTATCGCTACTTCCTGCCGGTGTGAAAGAGACGGTTAGCCCGGTGTCATCCGCGTGCCGGGTGAGAGGCCAGTCGCCATTACCCTGGCTGCCATCGGGATGCTGACCACCACCGCCGTGATTATTAGTTGGCTGATACCCGACGCCAGCCATAACAAGGCGCGCAGGTAGTGGTAAAGGTCATCACCTGAGTGCTGTGGTGCGGAGGGGAGGGACAGCGCTCTGCCTCGCGGGGCGAAGGAGAAGGCGCGTTACAGCGGTATAATTCAGATTGGTCGCAGGAGATCGAATCATGAGTGTAAACAACGATAACGACAATGGCGCCGGTGTGCTTGAGCCGCGCGCGGGATGGATTACCAAGCGCCGCGAAGAGTCCGCACGAACCGGTGACAGCAACATGTCGCAGATGCACTTTGCGCGTCAAGGCCGGCTCACCGAGGAAATGCTGTTCGTCGCCGAGCGAGAGCAGGTTCCTCCCGAGCTTGTCCGCGAAGAGGTCGCTGCAGGACACATGATCATCCCTGCCAACGTCAACCATCCAGAGCTCGAACCGATGTGCATCGGCGTGGCGTCGAAGTGCAAGATCAACTCCAACATCGGGAACTCGTCGGTCACCAGCAATGTCGACGAGGAGTTGAAGAAGCTCCACACCTCCGTCCACTACGGCGCCGACACGGTAATGGACCTCTCGACGGGTGGCGGGATTCACGAAATTCGCGAAGCCATCCTGCGGCACTCGCCAGTGCCCATCGGCACGGTGCCCATCTACGAGGCGGTCGCGCGGGTCAAGCGCATCGAAGACCTCACCGCCGATGTCATGCTGGAAGTCATCGAGGAGCAGGCCGAGCAGGGCGTGGACTACATGACTATCCACGCGGGCGTGCTAGTGGAGTATCTGCCGCTCATCACCAAGCGCATCACCGGCATCGTGAGCCGAGGCGGCGCGATTCTGGCGCAGTGGATGGCTCATCACCACAAGCAGAACTTCCTCTACGACCGCTTCGACGACATTACCAAGATTCTGGCCAAGCACGACGTGAGCTACTCGCTGGGCGACGGGCTGCGGCCCGGCTGCATCGCCGATGCCAGTGACGAAGCGCAGTTCGCCGAGCTTAAGACGCTGGGCGAGCTAACGACGAAGGCCTGGGAGCGCGATGTGCAGGTCATGATCGAAGGCCCTGGCCACGTTCCGCTCGACAAAATTAAGGAGCAGGTCGACAAGGAAATCGAACTGTGCCACGGCGCTCCGTTCTACACGCTGGGTCCGCTGGTGATTGACATCGCGCCCGGCTATGACCACATCACGTCCGCCATTGGCGCGGCAATGATCGGCTGGCACGGCGCAGCTATGTTGTGTTACGTCACGCCCAAGGAGCATCTTGGCTTGCCCAACGACAAGGACGTGAAGGACGGCATCATCGCCTACAAGATTGCGGCGCACGCTGCCGATGTAGCGCGGCACCGGCCCGGAGCGCAGGACCGCGACGACGCCATCAGCTATGCGCGCTACACCTTTGACTGGGACAAGCAGTTTGCGCTCTCGCTCGATCCCGAGACGGCACGAGCAATGCATGACGAGACGTTACCCGATGCATACTACAAAGAAGCGGCGTTCTGCTCGATGTGCGGCCCGAAGTTCTGCTCCATGAACTACTCGGCCAAGGTAGACGAGTACAACCGCCAGGTGCACGGCGTGGAGAAGAAGTACTACTCGGAGCTGATGAACAAACTGGTGGCCATCAAGTAGCTGTCAGCTGTCAGCTATCAGTCGTCAGCTTTCAGTCAAATCGCACGCCTCTGACGGCTGTCATCCTGAGCGGAGGTGGGGGG
>JBKQKT010000444.1:0-3629 GCA_052147365.1 Candidatus Korobacteraceae bacterium
GATCGGCAGTGGGCAGATCGCCGCCCCCCTAAGGCTCAATTCTCACCGCTTCCGGCGGAGTGCCAACTCCAACCACCAACTATCAATCGCCTACTGCCAACTGCCTACCTGCCCATCTTCCCACTGCCTGCACTTACGCTGCCGCAGCCGCCGGGCTCGGCCCCGTTCGCTGGCGATAGGCCTTCAGGTAGCCGTCGCTGTAAATCTCCATACCCAGCAGGAGTTCAGCCGTGGCCACCGATTGGCGTAATTCCTCATCGCAGACGTCCAGGATTGCGGTATCCAACCCCATCGCCAACGCCATGACCATGAAGGTGCGATTGATGAGCTTGCGCTCTTCAGTCTTCGAAGAAACGTTGCTCAGGCCGATGGAAATATGGCACGGCGGATCGGAGAGCATGGTCATCTGCTGTATGGCATTGAGGACATTCTTGGGTTGGTCCTGCATGAACTTGACCGGCATCACGATGGGGTCGAGAAAGACTTCGGATGGCGAGAGTCCGGCTTCTGTCGCGGCCGCGAAGATTTTTCCACCCAGTTCCAGCCGCCGGTCCACATCCTGGGGGCTACCTCTTTCATCCATCACCACGCCCATAATCGACGTCTTGAATTCCTTCGCCAGTTCGAGAAGCGGGAAGAGCTTGCTATCTTCGGCGGTGGTGCTGTTGAGAATTACCGCCCGATCTCCAACGGTGTCGCGATAGGCCGCGAGGCCTGCCCGGAACATGTCGGCGCGGGGGCAGTCAAGCGAGAGCGGCAGGGAAGTGGATTCCGCCACGGCTTGAACCAACCAGGCGTAGTCCTCCAGCTTGCGCGAAGCTGCTCCCATGTTCACGTCCAGGTAATCCGCCCCGCCCGCTTCCTGCTTGGCGACACGATCCTTGATCACAGTCTTGTCATGTTCTTGAATGGCCTTGCCGACGTCCTTGAAGGAACCGTTGATACGTTCACCGATTAAAATGATGCCCATGGCTTCTCCTCCTGGAGATTTGGTCTCCGCCCTCTTCCCAAGGGAGAGAGGGCTGTCGGGTCACAGTAATCTAGGCGGCGGCCGCGGTAACCGCGCCTCCGCTCAGCTCGGCGATACTCTTCTTCAGTGCTTGAACCGCTTCAGGGTGACGCAGAATGAACAGGTCGCCACCCGCCACGAGGAACGCGAGGGCTGTGCTGGCTTCCCAAAGCGGCGCGCGCTGGCGCTGGGGACCCCAATCGGGAATCTCCTCTTCCGAGACCCGAGCCTCCTTGACGCCCCATGCCTCGATGCCGACGTCGCAGATCATGGGTTGCGCCAGCATTCTGTCGCCCTTCAAGCCTGCCAGCCGCGCGCGCTCCATCACGGAATAGATATACTCAAGACCGTATCCGAGCGCGGCGCAGGTGGGGTAAATCACAATATTCTCGACCGGGAAGCCCATGTCCTGAGCGAGGATGTTGACCTGTTTGGCCATGTTGACGTCGCAGGGTGATTCGGCGACGATCTTGTGCTTGTAAGCCGTACACACCGCCACCAGGGTCTTGTAGCTATCCTCCGTGATGCTCCCGATCAGGCAATTCTCGCCCGCCGCCGCCTCCGCAACGGCCGGGAAGACCTCGTTGTCTTTGTCGGCATTCCCCGTACCCCAGATGATCAGGGGCGCCGGCACTCCTTGCAGAACCTGCCTAACGGTTTGAGCGGCTTCGGCGGGAGTTCGGTTGCCGCGTTCAGGATGACACCCGTCCAGGCGCAAGCAGATCAGGTCGGCGCCCATTTCGAGACACTTTCGCGCCCAGTTCACCGGGTCGTTCAACGTGTCTCCGAACGGTTCTTTGAGCAGGTCCGGCCACTCTTGCGGGTACGTGTCGCAGATCTCCATGGCCACGGCCGGCTGGACATACGGCCCCTCAAAATCCAGGAAGGGCAGCGTTGCGGATCCCCCGATTGTGACGGTATAGCCTCGAGTTCCCCCGGCGGCCTGAGTTGCACCGATAGTCACCGGATTGACTCGTCCACCCCAGGTTTTCTTCGCATCTGGAACCATTGTGTTTTCCTCCTCCGAATCTAAGCAGCTATCTGGTCAGCCATCACGAGCAGCCGGCGCCAACATCTTACCCATTGGCTGTCATCCTGAGCGAAGCGAAGGATCTCTGCAGTTGCCTCGGGATCGAACTACGGCGATTAGTAGCTTAGCACAGAATGACACCCCTAACCTGCTAGAGGCGCGGGCGACAGGGCGGATTCGAGCAATTCCCGCAAGCTGCGCCGGGCCGGCGAATCCGCCGCCAGTTGACTCACCGGTTCCGCCATCCGGCTCAGTTCGCGCAAGCGGCTGTCCGTCGGCACTACGCCGAGCAACTTAAGGCCCGTTTGCTGCGCGAGTAAAGGCACGTCGCCATTTTCCCTTCCGCCCCCAGCCGCCTCGACATCGTTGAGGACCAGGTATTGCCCTCCGATGCGCAAAGCCAATTTCTTGGTCAGCTCGCGAATCCTCGAAGCCGCTTGCAGCGAAACGGGCAGGCCGTTGCTTACAACCAGGAGCACATCGACATCCTGGGTTGTGCATCTGGAGAGGTGTTCGAGTCCCGCCTCGTTATCCAGGACCACGTACCGATAAGCGCCGCGAAGGCGGTCAATGCAACGCCGCAAAACATTATTCACCGCACAGTAACAGCGCGGCCCTTCGCCGGCGCCCATGACCAGCAGATCGACACCACGTCCTTCCCACAAGCACTCTTGAATTCCCATCTCCAGGTAATCGTCTTTGGTTACTCCCGCGGGGAGTTTGCGGATGTGATCCAGCAAATCGTCTCGCAATTCGCTGATGGTCTTCTCCACTTTGCACCCCAGCACGAAGCCCAGGTTGGGATTGGGATCGGCATCTACCGCCAGGACAGGCCCCTCCCCGCGCTCGATCAAGGTTTGAATCAGTAACGCCGCCAGGGTGGTCTTGCCAGTGCCGCCCTTGCCGGCGACCGCCAGGGTGAACGCCATTTATGTCCAAGCCTCCACTTCTTGCGAATGCTGCACGGACTTAAACCTGCTGAGATCGGTGTGGGGAATAAACCTTGCCGCCAGGAACTCGTCGTAATAATTTGGATAATTAATAAGGTCGTAATACGTGACCGATTCAGCGGTCGAATGCAATTCCTGCCACGTGCTCTCCGAAAGCAGGCCTAAATCAGCGCCCACTATGGATGTGTTGCCAACAAATCGGATCTTGTCCCTCGGCAAGTCTGGTATCAGTCCGATGGCGATCGCCTTGTCCCGGTCGAGGTAGTTGCCGAATCCGCCCGCGATGTAGAGCTGCTCGATGTCCTGAAAATCGATGCCAACGACTCGCGCCAGGACCTCCGCGCCCGCGTAAATGGCCGCTTTGGCATTCAGTAAGCTGGTCAAATCCGCCTGGGTGACCACGATATCCTGACCGGTATCCAGGCGCGTTCCGGGAACCAGCACGAACTCGAGCATGCCGTCCCGCTCACGGATACGCGGACTCGCGCCGGGCACCAGATTCCCCGATCGGTCAATCGCTTCCGCCTTGTACAACTCGGCGATCAGGTCGATCAACCCGGAACCGCAGATACCACGCGGAATGCCGTTCCTCACAGTACGATATTGAACCGCGCCTTGTTGATTGATCTCGACCCGTTCA
>JBKQKT010000445.1:0-5851 GCA_052147365.1 Candidatus Korobacteraceae bacterium
CCATGTGACCGATCGGGATTTCCAAGACATCGCCTCTGGTGAGCTGTTGCGTGAACGGCGTGTCGGTGCTTTCAACGCGGATATGGACTGGCTTGCAGACGTACTTCAATCCCGCATTGCGCATGAGCGCGCCCGGCAGCAGGCCTGCTTCGCAGAGGATTTGAAAGCCGTTGCAGATGCCCAGTACCGGGCCCCCATCAGCGGCCAACTTACGCACCGACTCCATCACCGGAGAGAACTTTGCGATGGCGCCCGTCCGCAGGTAATCTCCGTAGGCGAAGCCGCCGGGAACGATGATGGCGTCGCAGCCTTCGAGGTCGGGCGAGTCGTGCCAGAGGAAGGTCACCGGCTGGCGGGCCACTTCCGCAATGGCCCAATACGCGTCGTGGTCGCAATTGGAACCGGGGAAGATGATGACGCCGAATTTCATGCGGCAGACCCTCCGTCGCAGCGGTAAAGTTGAGTGTAGCATGGCATTCCAGGCCGCCCGGAGCGGGTGGGCATCAAACCAGTAATGCAGTTTTCATCACACATCAACATCACGGGAGGAGCGTTGCGGCGGTGGTTTATCGCGCAGTGCTACGACTCGGGCGCGGTCGGAGCGCTGTGGTGGCTTGGGCTGGATTATCTGCACGTGCCGTGGGCGCCGTTCTGGGCGATTCTGGCGGCGGTATTGCAATCCATTCCACACTTCGGTCCGGTGCTGGCGGTCATGGGACCGGCGATGGTCGCCTTGTTCGCCGGCGGATTCGAGCAGTTCCTCTACGTCATCATTCTTTACGGAGCAATCGTGGTTGTTGACGGGCTGTTGTTGCAGCCGGTCATTATGCGGCGCGCGGCGCGTGTTCCCATCTGGGCGTCGCTGATTGTGCCGCTGCTGCTGAGCCTGGTCTTCGGCTTCTGGGGATTGCTGCTGGCCGCTCCGCTGCTGGCGGTGATCTTCGCGTATCGCGCGCACGACAAGGGCCGTACGCCGGATATCCCTCATCAAACGCCTCCCGGTCAGGCGATCACGGGCGGGCGGCTGATCGCGCCGGGAACACCGAGTGGGCCTATTCCGCCGCAGGAACAATCTGATTGACAAAAACTCAACCACGGATTCTCACGGATTAACACGGATAATTGCCAGAGAATCGGGTGAGCAGGAGGCGATTTTCCAGGCTCACAGCTGCTGACGATCCGTGCAGATCAGCGGTGCAAGGTTTCGTCCTTCTTTTCCACACTTTCCTCAGCAGGTAACCACTGCATCGGACGCATAGAATAGAAGTACGCACGCGAGGGCTCGGGTTCCTAATGTCCCAATCGCAATTCGTTCATCTCCATCTGCACACCGACTATTCCCTGCTCGACGGCGCATGCAACATCGAGCGCCTCGTCGGCCGCGTCAAAGAGCTTGACATGCCGGCTGTGGCAGTCACCGATCACGGCAACATCTTCGGCGCGGTGGCATTTCACAATGCGGCCAAAGAAGCCGGAGTGAAACCGATCCTGGGCTGCGAACTTTACATCTGCAAGAAGGAAGACCATCGAGCGTCGCCGGAGGGCGATACCTACAATCATCTTGTGGTGCTGGCGGAAAATGACGAGGGCTATCGCAACCTGGTCAAGATTGTGTCTGAGGCATCGCTGCGCGGCTTCTACTACAAGCCACGGGTGAGCAAGCGGTTCCTGGCCGAGCACGCGAAGGGGCTGATTGGACTTTCTGCGTGCCTGAAGGGCGAGGTTGCGGAAAGCTTGACGGAAGGACGATACGACGCGGCGCGCGAGGCTGCCGTCAGCTTCCGTGACATCTTCGGCAAAGGCAATTTTTATCTCGAGATACAGGACCAGGGCATCCCGGAAGAAAAGCGCATCCAGCCGAACCTGCTGAAGCTGGAGCAGGAGCTCGGCATCCCCCTGTTGGCGACTAACGACAGCCACTATCTCTGCGAAGACGACTCGCACGCGCAAGACGTGATGGTCTGCATTCAGACCGGAAAGTCCATTAACGACGTTCAGCGGCTAAAGTTTCACGGCAACCAGTTCTACGTGAAGAGCGCGGCCGAAATGGCCAAGGTCTTCCCGCACCACGAGGGCGTGCTGAAGCGCACGCTGGAGATCGCGGAGCGTTGCAACGTTAAGCTAGAGAAAGTTCACGATCCGTTCCCGCAGTTCGAAGTTCCCGCGGGATATTCCCTGCCCGATTACTTTGAGCACATCGCGCGCGAAGGCTTCGCCAGGCGGCTCAACGTGCTGCGCGAACTGCAAGCGGCGGGCCGCCTGAAACATTCGCTCGCGGAATACCAGCAGCGCCTGGCGCGGGAGATCGACATTATCCGGCAGATGCAGTACGCCGGATACTTTCTGATCGTTTGGGACTTCATCCGTTACGCGAAAGAGAGGAACATTCCGGTAGGCCCCGGCCGCGGGTCAGCGGCGGGGGCGCTGGTCGCATACGCGCTCGGCATCACGGATATCGACCCGCTGGAGAACGGATTGCTGTTCGAGCGCTTCCTGAATCCCGAGCGCATCAGCCTGCCCGACATTGACATTGACTTTTGCATGAACCGCCGCGGCGAGGTCATCGATTACGTCACGCAAAAGTACGGCCGCGACCAAGTGGCGCAGATCATCACCTTCGGCACCATGGCGGCAAAGGCGGCGATCAAGGATTCGGGCCGCGCGATGGACATTCCCTACGCTGACGTGGACCGCATCGGCAAGATGATTCCTGCCACGCTGAACATCACCATCGACCAGGCGCTGAAAGACTCGACGCAACTCGCCACTGCGTATGAAAAAGAACCGCAGACGAAGGAGCTGATTGACACCGCCAAGAGGCTGGAAGGCCTGGTGCGCAACTCGGGCGTACACGCTGCCGGCGTGGTGATTTCGCCCCAGCCACTCACCGACCTGGTGCCGCTGCATCGAACCAAGAATGACGAAATTGTGACCGCCTACGACATGAAGGCGGTGGAAAAGCTCGGCTTGCTGAAGATGGACTTCCTCGGGCTCACCACGCTCACCATCATTGACGATGCGCTGCGACTGATCGAGCAGACGCGGGGAGAGCGGTTGGATCTGCAAAAGATCGAGTTCGACGACAAGCTGACGTACGAGAAGGTCTTCCACACCGGGTTGACCTCTGGGGTCTTCCAGTTTGAATCGCACGGCATGCGCGACGTCTTGCGGCGCTACAAGCCCACTTGCGTCGAAGACCTGACTGCCTTGAACTCGCTGTACCGTCCGGGACCGATTCAGGGCGGCATGATCGAAGACTTCGTTGAGCGCAAATGGGGACGCAAGAAGATCGAATACGAACTGCCTGAGCTGGAACCGCTGCTGCAGGAAACCTTCGGCGTCATCGTCTATCAGGAGCAGGTAATGCAGATTGCCCATACCCTGGCGGGATATTCGCTGGGTGAGGCCGACCTGCTGCGTCGCGCCATGGGCAAGAAGGATCCGGACGCGATGGCCAAACAGCGGGACCGCTTCGTGCGAGGTGCACTCGAACGCGGCTTTCCGCAAAAGAAAATCGAAAAGCTCTTTGATCTGATGGAGCAGTTCGCCGGCTACGGTTTCAACAAGTCGCACTCCGCCGCGTATGCGCTGCTCGCTTACCAGACGGCCTATCTGAAGACGCACTATCCGGTCGAGTTTATGGCCGCGCTGCTGACGTCGGTTTCGGGCAGCACCGACGACGTCGTGAAGTACATCAACGAGTGCCGCGAGATGGGCATACCCGTCGAGCCTCCCGACATCAATGTGAGCGACGCGTACTTCACGCCTCATGGAGAGGCCATCCGCTTCGGCCTGGCTGCGGTGAAGAATGTAGGCCACAATGCCATCGAATCGATTGTGGCGGCGCGCAAGGCGATAGGTAAATTCACGTCGATCTTCCAGTTCTGCGAGAAGGTTGACCTGCACCTACTCAACAAACGGGTCATTGAATCGCTTATCAAGAGCGGCGCCATGGATTCGCTGGGCCGCCGCGCGCAATTGATGGCCGTGGCGGACAGTGCAATGGAGCATGCCACGAAGACACAGAAGGACGCCGCGCTCGGGCAGCACGGTCTGTTCGGGATGTTTCAGCAGGACGACGAACCTCATACCGCCGAAAAGCCATTGCCTAATAATCCCGATTGGGACGAGCACGAGCGACTGGCTCACGAGAAAGAAATCCTAGGCTTCTTCATCACCGGGCATCCGCTGCAGAAGTACTGCGAAAAGCTGCTCGATTTCAGCGCGCTCACCACCAATGAAGTCGCCGGACTGAAGTCCTCCACCGGCCGGGACGAAATCCTGATCGGCGGCGTGCTTCGGAACATCCGCGTGGCCAAGTCGAAGAAGGGCGATCTCTATGCCCAAGGCCAGCTCGAAGACATGAACGGCTCGGTGGATGTCCTCTGCTTCGCCGACGCGTACAAGCGGCTGGCCGACAAGTTGCGGCTTACCGTTCCGGTGCTGGTTAAGGGTGGCGTGCGGGTAGAAGACGGTTCGAACTCCAAGGTGATGATTGGCGACATCACGCCGCTGGAGGAGGCCAGGCCGAAACTGCCGAACCACCTGCGCATTAAGGTCCCGCTGGAAAACGTCTCGCCGGGAGCGA
Source organism: Candidatus Korobacteraceae bacterium (assembly GCA_052147365.1). Lineage (GTDB taxonomy): Bacteria > Acidobacteriota > Terriglobia > Terriglobales > Acidobacteriaceae > Bog-257. The sequence goes on from JBKQKT010000445.1 coordinate 4,589, forward strand.
TTGACGATCTGCATACTCTTTGTCAGGAGCGCAAAGGCGAGGCCCGAGTGCTCTTTGACCTCGAGCGCAAAGGCGACTTCATCGTGGTGATGGAGGCCGAAGGCTATAATGTGTTTCCGGACCGGGCGTTCATCAATCGCGTGGAAGAGTTGTGCGGTCGCGGCAGCGTGCGGGTGGTTGATTGAGCGCTGCTGCCGCGGACATCGCTGCTACTACGAAACGCGACGAAGACTTGCGGGTAGCAATCCTCCCAGCGCTTGATCACTGGCTCTCGGCGGCGGAAGCCGTGCACCGCCAGTCCAAACGGCGAAAAGATCTTGACATGGAAGGCGCATCCAAATTGCAGGACGAGCTGGAGCGGATCGAGAGACAAATCGAGCAACTGCAGAACGTTGCCGGAGACAACAAGGACGCGCAACGCCAGTTGCAGGCGGCACAGGAACGTATTGCAGCCCTCAAGCGCCAGATCGCGGGACAATTGACCGCCTGGGAACGCGCCCAGCTCGCCCGGCATGCCATGCGTCCTTATCCCCTGGATTACATTCAACGCATCTTCCCCGACTTCAGCGAAATTCACGGGGACCGCGGCTTCGCTGACGATCCTGCGATGGTCTGCGGCATGGCGCGCTTCCGCGGCAGAGAGGTGGCGATTGTGGCCACCCAAAAAGGTCGCGATACCAAGCAGCGCCTTTATCGCAATTTTGGTCAGCCGAATCCCGAGGGTTACCGCAAGGCACTGCGCATGATGAAGTTTGCCGAGAAGTGGCGGCGCCCGGTAATTGCGATGGTTGATGTGCAGGGCGCAGCTCCCGGGCTGGGCGCTGAGGAGCGTGGTCAGGCGGAAGCGATTGCACGCAACCTGCGCGAGATGGCGCGCCTGAAAGTGCCGTTCATCGCGGTTATCACCGGGGAAGGCGGCAGCGGCGGCGCTTTGGGTATCGCTGTAGCCGACCGTGTGCTGATGCTGGAAAACAGCTTCTACTCCGTCATCTCGCCCGAGGGCTGTGCTGCCATCATGTGGCGCGATGCCGGCAAGCGGGAACTCGCAGCTAAGGCTATGCGCATCACCGCCCAGGACAACCAGGAGATGGGTCTTTGTGATGGGGTGATTCCAGAGCCGCCCGGGGGAGCGCATAACGACTACGGCGCGGCTGCCAACTTCCTGGCTGATGCTCTTGAAGCGAACCTGAGTGAATTGGAGAAGACGCCGATCGCGGAGCTGCTGGACGCGCGCTACAACAAGTTCCGCAACATCGCACGATA
>JBKQKT010000446.1:0-13984 GCA_052147365.1 Candidatus Korobacteraceae bacterium
ATGCTGTCGGAACGTCCGAAATTCAGGCCGATTCCTGCCGACCTCAGCCGCTACTTCCAGACCCTACAGCAGAGAATGCAAGCCGAAGCTGCCGCGGACGCCCCTACACGTAAGACAGGCGAGGGGTAGTTTGCGGCGGAACAGTTGCGGTGAAACCGGCTGGGGGGCGCGCCGGCGGCGGGTACACCGGCCTGAGCCGCCTGCCGGTGTGAGCGCAAGATTTTGAATGACACCAGCTTGCATCGGCGTATACTCCTGTCTGGCATCGAACGTATGACATCGTCTCCCTTGCTGCACCCGCTTATCCTTTGTATCGACGACGCCGAGATCGCTTTGCGGGTCCGCAAGTTGCTGCTGGCCGGGGCAGGCTACTCTGTTCTGACCGCGCCATCGGGCGAAGAGGGACTTGAGGCATTTAAGCAACACCCGGTCGAGTTGGTGATCGCGGACCACTTCCTGTCGGGCAAGTCGGGAGCGGAGATCGCCAAGGAGATGAAGGAGTCCAAGCCGGAGGTGCCGATCCTGATCGTGTCGGCGGCTTCGGAAAAGCCCGAGGGCTTGGAGTTTGTTGACGGCTTCCTGTCGAAGGGCGAAGGCCCGGACGCTCTGCTGGAAAGTATCGCCCGCCTGCTCGAACGGCACAACGCGGGCTAGAATCAGCGTCCGGCAGTCTCCCATCCTGTCCTCAAAACGCGGCGCAGCGGGCAAGCACCAAGCACGCGGAGTAAAGACTCACCCGCGGATATCCTCTCGCTAGATGTCAATCCTACTTTAAGCTGGCCGACACTGCCGCCGATTTCAAAGCACGCTTCAAGATGAGTTTGGCCGATGCTTTCGCGCCGCGCTGACCAAAGAAATGGAGGCGGAACTGGTGACAGGCGACTCAGAATTCAGGCCGCTTCACCAGGAAATCAAAATCCAATGGCTGAAGTAATTATTGGTGCAGCAGGCCCCGTTGGCTGTAATGGAATCCATTACATTGTAATATGTTGGCATGGCGACTGCTACTGCAAGGAAATCGAAGGTCTACACGATCAGCCTCCCGCCCGAACTTGCACGAAAGGCTGAGGCGCTGGCCCGGAGAGATAGCCGCACTATGAGCGAGCTATTCCGGGAAGCCTTTCGCGCCTATTCCGCACAGCAGGCGCGGCGGACACTGTATGAGTTGGGCGAGTATGCGGCCGGCCGCAATCCGAAGGGCTACACCGAGGCCGATGTTCCCCGGCTCATTAAAGAAGTGCGTGCCGGGAAGCAGCGCCGCCGGGTCTGCGGTCATGGTTAAGAGGGAATTGTAAGCACCAGGGCATCCGGCGTAGTGACTAACCCGCCGATATCCTCTTGCCAGATGTCAATCCTACTTAACACATCTTGACGGAAAATATTATGCAGGTAATACTATCAGGCATGAGTATGACAGAAAAACCCGAGACCGTCTCGTTCACGACAAAAGGGCAGGTCGTGATCCCGCTGCGTCTTCGCAAGCAATTCGAAATCGAGGACGGAACCAAAGCGGTGGTGCAAGCGACGCCGGAGGGCATCCTGCTGAAGCCGGTGACGGCGGCGCTCATCCGGCGCGGGCGCGGCATCCTCAAGCGCGCGTCAGGACACAGGCCGCTGGCTGAGGAGTGGGCCGAGCACAAAAAGCAGGAGCGCGCGCTCGAGCAGCGCCATGTCGGCTAAGGTGCTGGACAGCTTCGCGCTCATCGCCTACTTCCGCGACGAATCGGGCGCGGAAGCGGTGGAGCAACTGCTCATCTCCGCCAGCAAGAAACACATCCCTCTCCACATGACCGACGTGAACTACGCCGAAGTGAAGTATTCGATTGTGAAGAAAGACGGCGCCGCAGCCTGGGCGGAAGCCGCAAAGGTCCTGGAGGGCCTGCCCATTGATTTTCACTCCACAACCCGCGCGCGGGCCGACACTGCCGCCGATTTCAAGGCACGCTTCAAGATGAGTTTGGCCGATGCCTTCGCCGCCGCGCTGGCCAAAGAAAAGAAGGCTGAACTCGTGACCGGCGACCCGGAATTTAGGCCGCTTGACCAGGAAATCAAAATCCACTGGCTGAAGTAATTGCAGTCTGGGGAAAAACGATGGCATATGAAGAATTGTTTCTCGATTTGTTAAGGGCCGAGCGCGAGGAGGATGTGACGGACGCGCTTACAGTTTTCGGCTTGGAAAAATTCTCCGACTCCAATTGGCTCCCCTACGGCGGGATCGAGAACAATTTCGGAGTCATTGGGGCACAGCAGGCAGATGCTATCGGCGCTTTGGTCGAAAAGGCCGTCAACTCAATTGACGCCATTCTGATGCGCGACTGCTTTGCTAGGAATCTCGATCCGCGCAGCAACCTCGTGCCTCGATCGATGGTCGAAGCCGCGGAACAGTTCTTGAACATCCCCGATGGAAACCTCGCAAGGTGGTCAGCCGCGCAACGGACTGAACTTGCGGAGCGGAGTATAAGCATCATCGTCTCGGGCCAGAAGCCGAGTGAGGGCAATCCCTGTGTCACCGTGGTCGATACGGGAGAGGGCCAAAAGCCAGAAGATTTCAAGGATACGTTGGTATCCCTGTTGCGCAGCAACAAGACATCGGTTCCCTTCGTGCAAGGCAAGTTCAACATGGGCAGCACGGGCAGCTTAACCTACTGCAGCCCCAATAAGAATTATCAGTTGATCGCTTCGAGGCGTAATGCTGCGATTCCAGGTGTCAGGAATCCGAAATGGGGATTTACGGTAGTCAGAAAGCGTCCTCCGCTGAAAAACGAGAAGAACGAGCGATACGAATACCTGGCACCGAAGGGGAGAATCTGCGAACTCGACCTTGACGAAATCTCGGTGTACCCGGATGACAAAGGCGCTCCGTATAAGCGCCCGACAAAGTACGGAACGATCGTAAAGCTCTTTGAGTATGACCTCCCCGGGAGCACAAAGACGATGGCGACCGTAGATTTTTACCGGGCTTTGTCGAGCAAGCTCTGGACGGTTGTAGTTCCGATGCGGATCTACGAAACGCGGGACTACAAAGGCCACACTCTCGCAAGTACATTCTCGGGAATGAACATCCGCCTTGAGGACGACAAAGGGAACGTACTAGAGGAGGGGTTTCCCTGTAACTTCACATTGAACATCCCTAAGGTTGGAATGGTCGAGGGACGCATTTGCCTATTTAAGAAGAATGCCGAAATTTCGCGGTGGGTGAGCTCGCGAGAGGCAATCATCTATACCATAAACGGTCAGTCGCACGGCTCATTGCCGCATGATTTCTTTCGCCGACAATCGGTCAATCTTCCTTGGGTTCAAAAACAGCTCCTGGTCAACATCGATTGCTCACGCCTTGACCAGCAATTGATCAATCGAATGTTCATGACCAGCCGTGATCGGCAGCGCGACGTTCGAGAGAAGGATTTTCTGGAAACCGCATTGGCTGAGTTCCTTCGCAAGCATCCCGGCCTGCGCGAGTGGAATGAAAGACGCCACAGAGAGATTGTTGAGGAGCAATTTGCGGAGGAATCAGAATCCATCGAACTGTTTGAGAAACTCGTTGCGCAAAACCCGGCACTAGCGGAGATTCTCGGTCTTGGCGTCAAGATCAAGGTTCCCAGACCCGGTGACCAGCCGACCCCACGGTTTGAGGGCCAGCGATTTCCAACATTCTTGAAACTAGAAAACGCGCACGAAGACGGAGAATTCGTCAAGAGGTGCCCTCAGAACTCATATTGCCGCGTGATTTTACTGACTGACGCGGAAAACGATTATCTCGATCGTGCTTTTGAGCCCGGAAAGCTTATCATCCGGCCCGAAGCACTGGTCAAATCTACGAGTCTTTACAACGGTCGACTGGAATTGCAACTTGAGCCAGACAATAGTTACGACGTCGGGCATCGGGTCGAAGTAAAAGTGATGTTAACAAGTCCAAATTCGCCAGAAGGCTACTTCTCGGTTCGCTTTTGGCTGGAGATCGATCAGCCTATAGAGCCCAAGAAGCATCCGCCAAGTCCGCCGAAGCCACCGAAGGTGTCGACTTTGGCTTTGCCAGAGATCAAAGAGATTAAGAAAGACGGATGGTCAGACAGCATTGAAATTACGTCAGATGAAGACGTAGTCACGATCATGCCAAATGCCGATCAATCTAAGACGTCACTCGTGAATATGGACAACCGACATTACGCACGTTATGTTTACTCGAATCCGAAGCGCGAGCAAGAAATCAGAAACATCTACAAGATTTCCTCGACAATCATGGGATTGTGGTTGCTTGAGCAAGTAGACAAAGGCGCTCTCGAAGATGAAAAACGGCGGGCGGTCAGCAATTCGCTCGGGAAGCTCTTGCTTCCGATGGTAGATTCGCTGGGAAGCAAGTTGGCTGAATTGGAACAAGGTTGATCCCCGGGGCCGGGTTCCACTCATTCCTGACGTTGGAATGAGTGGGAGTGAATTGTCGTTCGACCAGTCTCAGCGAGGTCGCCTCCAATTGATCCATGGTCTCCCACACATTCGAAACCCACGAATGTGTGGGGCACCCAGCCCGTCACTTACTTCTGCTCCTTGAGCTTCTTCAGCATGTCGATGCCGTTCTGGTTCTTGGGGTCCAGCTCGACCGACTTGGTGTAGTTCTGGATTGCCAGCTCCTTGTTGCCGGCCTTCATGTAGGCTTCGCCGAGGCTGTCGTAGGGGTTCGATGACTTCGGGTACTCCGCCACGTTGAGTTTAAAGACCTGGATGGCGTCGTCGAACTTGCCAGCATCAAGGAGCTCGTAGCCGAGCTGGTTGAGGGCGTTCACATCCAATTCGTAAGGTGAAGGGCTGGCTTTCTTCAGGTATTGATACTCCTGCATGGCGGCCTGCGTGCCTCGCATGGCTTCAACCAGCGACAGCACATCGCCCGCGGAACGTTTAGGCGGGGTGTACTTCCAGCCGTACTCTTTGGCGATGCTCTCGATGAGGTAGCCTCCTACGTCCATGCCACGATCAGAGTTGGTCATGATGGCAAGGCCCTGGCCCGTATCGCTGAACATCACCATGATGCATCGGTAGCCGGCGTTGGAGCCGCCGTGATCGAATTCGTTCGGGTTTCCGCCGGTGCGGAGAAATGGTCCCAGGCCTACGTCGTCGCTCTGCCGCGTCAGCATCTGGCGGGTCATGTCCTCGCTGAGGACGCGATTGGATTTGCCATTCTTGGAGAGTGCGATTTCGATGCCGAATTTGGCCAGATCGGTGGGCGTCGTCCACAGCCCGGCAGCAGCCATTTCAGGATAGATGTGCCACTTGCCGGGAATAGGCTTGCCGTCCGCCAGAGTGCCGGAGGCGGCGTGCGTGGCCACCGCGGGCGGCAGCGGCTGGTCGAAGGTGCTGTTGGTCATCCCGATGGGCCCGAGGACGGTTTGCTGCATGAACTGCGGAAACGGCTTTCCGGTCACATCCATGATTAACAGCTGCTCGATGGTGACGCCGCCGCCGGAGTAACGCCCTTTGGTGCCCGGCACCAGGTCCACCCGGACCGGCGCGGTGTTGGCCGGCTTCTCGCCGTTCAGGATCTGCACCACCGTGGGAAGGGGCTCGCCGACGGCGTAGCCGGGGAATCCGTGCACCGTGGTCCCGGCGTTGTGGCTCATCAGCCGGCGCAGCGTTACCTTCTGCGTTGCTGTGAATTCGTTCTCCGGAACTTTCCACGTGGTCAGCTCTTTGTTGACGTCCTCGTCGAGCGAAAGCTTGCCGTGCTCCACCAGGTAGAGGGCTCCGGTGGCCGAGACCACCTTGCTGATGGAGGCTGCCTGGAACAGGGTGGTGGTGGTGACGGGGTTGGTTGTGCCTGCTTCGGTCACGCCGTAGGGCTTTGCCCAGACGATCTTGAAGTCGTCAACGACAGCGACGCTGAGGCCGGGAACTTTGAGCACGTCCATCAACTGCTGCAGCGTGAACTGCAGCGGCGGCTGGTCGGGGCCCAGCGGGATCGGCGGGATACCGTTCTCGACCCGGTGAATGCGTTCAGCGTTTGCGGCGGAAGAGTTTCTTGGAGAAGCATTCTGCGCGGGCAGCGAGATGGTGGCAGCGGTGAGGATGACGCAACAAATGGAAGGCAGCGGGAAGCGCTTCGGCATGGCGATACTTTACTCCCGCTGAGGGATTGGGGTGCAATCGTGAGTTGACCGCCGGGTTGGACGGGATGAACGGCTGGCCGTGAGCAGCGCACGCAGTGAAAAAGCGCATCCGAAAACGGATGCGCTTTGAATTGGGGTGGCGATGATTGAACGCGCCGCTACTCTTTCTTCTCTTCGCCGGGGGCCTCTTCGGTCGCTGGTGGCCTTTCGGCTTCCGCGGATTCCATCGCCTTGCGAGTTTCTTCCGCGCGCTTGGCGCGTAGTTCGGCGCGCTTCTGCCGCTTCTCGTCGAGGGTCTTCTCGCTGCCGAGCAGCTCGACCCAGGCTATTTCGCCGCCATCACCTTTGCGGAACCCGCCATGAACGATGCGCAGGTAGCCGCCCTCGCGATCGCCGTAGCGCGGCGAGATAGTGTCAAACAGCTTGCTCACCGCGTCGCGGGTCATGAGGTAGGCGGCGGCCTGACGCCGCGCGGCCACGTCGCCGCGCTTGCCGAGGGTGATCATCTTCTCCACGTGCGGGCGCATGGCCTTGGCCTTGGTGATGGTGGTCTCGATGCGCTCTTCCACGATCAACGAAGTCACCAGATTGCGCAGCAACGCGCGGCGGTGCTCGGTGTTACGTCCCAGTTTCCATCCTGCTCTACGATGACGCATGGCGGTTCCTCAGGGGCTAAAGCCCCAATCTATGAATGCCTCTGACGCCGGGCTGCAACCCGGCTCTGCCTGTGCCGTCCCTAAAGGGACTCAGTTCAAAATTTCCGCTGCACCCAGCACTCCGCCTTCGGCTTCGTGCTGGGCTAAGCTGTTTCGCCCCTTCGGGGCTGGGATCCTGCCCTTCAAATTGCCAGGCCAATTCTCAGGAGCCAATTGGAAACTAACAAGAAACTCGCAACTAGCGGCTGACAACTGACTGCTGACAACTGGCTACGGACCACTCAGTATTCCGTTTCGTTGCCGTAGATCGAGGGCATCGACAGTCCCGCCGAGCTGGTCTGGCTGCCGGGCACGGCATTGCCATGCTCGTCGATCTTCATCCCGAGACCCAATCCCATGTTAGACAAAATTTCCTTGATCTCGTTCAGCGACTTGCGGCCGAAGTTCTTGGTCTTCAGCATCTCGGCTTCCGACTTTACCACCAGCTCGCCAATGGTCTGAATGTTGGCGTTTTTCAGGCAGTTGTAGCTGCGGACTGACAACTCCAACTCTTCGACCGAGCGATTCAGGTTTTCGTTGCGGATCTCCGGCTTGTCGCCGGCCGCAGCCATCTCCCGATCATGCTCTTCCTCGAAGTTGATGAAGATGTTCATGTGGTCCTTCAGCAACTTAGCGGCGAGTCCCAGGGCGTCGGCCGGCGTCACCGAGCCGTTGGTCCACACTTCGAGCGCCAGCTTGTCGTAATCGGTGATCTGCCCCAGACGGGCGGCTTCCACCGAGTAATTGCACTTGCGCACCGGCGAGTGCACGGAGTCGATGGGAATGAATCCGAGGCCAAGATCTTCCTCGAAGTTCTTGTCGGCGGAAACGTACCCGCGGCCCTTCTTAAGCCGCATCTCCATGTCAAGCTTGCCACCCTCGCTGATGGTGGCGACGTAAACGTCCTTGTCCAGCACTTCGACGTCGGCGTCGGCTTCGATCATTCCCGAGGTGATGACGCCCGGCTTGTCGGCGCGCAGGTAAATGGCCTTGGGCGCGTCGCCATTCATCCGGAAGGGAATCTGCTTCAGGTTGAGAATGATGTCGGTCGCATCCTCCACCACTCCCGGAATGGATTGAAACTCGTGCAATACGCCTTCGATTTTGACCGCGGTGACCGCGGCGCCCTCAATGGAGGACAGCAACACGCGGCGCAGCGCATTGCCAATGGTGGTACCGAAGCCACGTTCGAACGGCTGCGCCCAGAAGTGACCGTACTTGTCGGTCAAGGTCTCGGCGTCGGTAGCCAGCCGTTTCGGTTTTTGAAATCCCTTCCAAAGCATTCATAGCTCCTATCTGTCAGTTCGGCCATGCTGCACGGGCCGTACCCGGCTGATCTGGCGCGAAGATTGTAGGCACCTGAGTCTGGCCCGCCCTGCCGCAAAGAGCAGCCGGCAAGGGTGGGGCACCCAGTTCATTACTTGCTGTATAGTTCCACGATCAACTGCTCATTTATGGGCAGGTTGATGTCGTTGCGCGTGGGCAGCGAAAGCACTCGTCCCTTGTAGGCGTCGCGGTCCACTTCCAGCCAAGCCGGCGGCGGCTGATGGCTGGCAAAGTCCTTGGCGATCTCCAGAATAGCCAGCTTGTTACTGGTTTCCCGCACGGAGATTTCATCGGCCGCGTTCACCTGGAACGACGGAATGTTGACCTTGCGGCCGTTCACCGCGACGTGCCCGTGACGGACAAGCTGTCGGGCCTGACGCCGCGCCACCGCGAACCCGAGGCGGTACACCACGTTGTCGAGCCGGCGCTCCAACTGCTGGAGCAGCATCTCGCCGGTTACACCCTTGGTGCGAGCGGCACGCTCGAAGTAGTTGCGGAATTGCTTTTCCTGGGTAAAGTAGATGCGCTTCGCCTTCTGCTTCTCGCGAAGTTGCAGGCCGTAGCCCACGATCTTAGCTTTGCGGTCCTTGCCATGCTGGCCGGGAGCGAAATTGCGCTTTTCAATCGGACACTTGTCCGTAAAGCACTTTGAGCCTTTGAGGAACAGCTTCATTCCCTCGCGGCGGCAAAGGCGGCATACTGCGTCTTTGTACCGTGCCAAGTTACGTTCTCCTTAATCGGACGAAGCTCGTTCGCCCGGCTGTCGATCGGTTTACGGGCGCTTGGCGGCCCTTCGTCCCGATCAAAAATCAGTGGCTAGTGGATAGCGGTTAGTCAGTCCAGCCACAGTTCCAGTTAACCGATTTCGCGTTACAACATGTCAGTGGATATAAATTAGATGCACTTTCGACTCAATTCGAATCAGTCCTCAAATCAAGACCGCAAGCCGAATCGCAGTCCACCACCCACTGACAACTACTCTTACACTCTACGGCGCTTGGGCGGACGGCAGCCATTGTGTGGCACCGGCGTCACGTCCCGAATGGAACGCACGTCCAATCCCGACGCAGCGAGCGCGCGCACCGCTGATTCGCGTCCCGAACCCGGACCGCTGACCTTAACATCGACCACGCGCATGCCGTGATCGCGCGCCTGATTGGCGGCGTTAGCGGCAGCCTGCTGCGCGGCGAAGGGCGTGCCCTTACGCGACCCGCGGAAGCCCAGCGAACCGGAACTCTTCCACGACACCGTGTTCCCTGAGGGATCGGTGATGGTGACAATGGTGTTGTTGAAGGACGCCTGAATGTGCACCAGTCCAGTGGGAATGTGCTTGCGCTCCTTCTTCTTGAACTTCTTGCTCTTGCCTTTTTTGTCCGCTGCGGCGGATCCTGCTGGTTTAGCCATAGCTTATGTCTTCGCTGCTGATTTCTTCTTCTGGGCGATTGTGCCCTTGCGCGGGCCCTTGCGGGTGCGCGCGTTGGTGTGGGTGCGCTGCCCGCGGACCGGCAGGCTGCGACGGTGACGGTATCCGCGATAGGAACCGATTTCGATCAACCGCTTGATGTGCATCGAGACGTCTTTGCGCAGATCGCCTTCGACGTCGCCTTCCTGCTCGATGACCTGGCGAATGCGATTGACCTCGTCTTCATTGAGGTCGCTCACCTTCTTGTCCGGTTCCACATTGGCCGAGCCGACAATGCTCTTCGCGCGCGAATGTCCGATGCCGAAAATGTAGGTCAGCGCGATAACGATATGTTTGTCGCGCGGAAGATCCACGCCTGCAATACGTGCCATAGTTGCTCCAAGAACCGCAACTAGCAACCAGCAATTAACAGCTAGCTACCCGTTGCTCGAAACTTCCTTAATCGTCTCCTGGCCGCTAGTTGCTCGCTGCCAGTTGCTTCTTTACCCTTGCCGTTGCTTGTGCTTGGCGTTTTCGCAGATCACGCGCACCACGCCGTTACGGCGAATCACCTTGCATTTGTCACACATTTTCTTGACTGATGCCCGTACCTTCATAAAAACCTCAGTAGCCAGTTGTCAGTTGTCAGTAAGTGCCGGTAGCTCAGAACCGACAACTGCTCACTTGTAGCGATACACAATGCGGCCCCGGGTCAGGTCGTAGGGCGAAAGCTCCACCGCGACCCGGTCGCCGGGAAGTATGCGAATGAAGTTCTTGCGCATCTTGCCTGAGACATGCGCCAGCACCTGGTGCTTGTTCTCCAACTCCACTCGGAACATGGCATTGGGCAGCGGCTCGACCACCGTTGCCATCACTTCAATCGCGTCTTCCTTACTCATTCAACTCCAGGTGTCAGGGACTAGGGGTTAGGGACTAGTTGGGATTTTTCTAACCCCTAGTCCCTAGCCCCTGACCCTATTCCGTCAAAATCACTGGCCCATTCTTCGTCACTGCAATGCAATGTTCGAAGTGGGCGCTATAGCTGCCGTCTTCGGTTACCGCCGTCCACTTGTCGTCCAGCAGCCGGGCGCCCGCGCCGCCGATATTCACCATCGGCTCAATGGCCAGCACCATGCCGTCACGCAGCTTCGGACCATGTCCCGGGGTTCCGTAATTCGGGACCTGCGGGTCTTCGTGCAACCGGGTACCGATACCGTGTCCGACAAACTCACGCACCACGCTGAAGCCGTTGGACTCCACGTGCTGCTGCACCGCCGCTCCAACGTCGCCTACCGTGTTTCCAGAGCGCGCCGCTTCGATTCCCAGAAACAGCGACTGGCGCGTCACTTCGAGGAGCTTTTGTAGCTCTGGCGAAATCTGATCGCCCACTGGGACAGTAATGGCCGCATCGCCGTAGTAGCCGTCCAACACCACACCGCAATCGAGTGAAACAATATCTCCCGCCTTCAGCACCCGCCGCTCTGAGGGAATGCCGTGTACGATCTCGTCATTCACCGAGGTGCAAAGCACGCAGGGATAATCGTAATAGCCCTTAAACGCCGGCTTGGCTCCCAAGTCCCGGATCTTGCGCTCGGCGACCCGCTCCAGATCCATGGTGGAGACACCCGGTGCGACGAGTTCCTTTGCCGCTTCCAGGACCTGACGCACGATGCGCCCACTGTGGCGCATTTTGTCGATTTCCGCGCGCGACTTACAGACGATTGACATTCTCGAGAGCGCTGAACATCTGCCCGGCTACCGCTTCCACCGGTTGATCGCCGTTCACTTCAATCAACCGCCCGCGGGAGCCGTAATAATCGACCAAGGGCAGCGTGAGCTGCTCATAAGCCTTCAGGCGTTCCGCGATGACCTCTTCCGTATCGTCCCGGCGCTGCACCAATGCGGCGCCCTCAACATCACAGATGCCCTGGACTTTGGGAGGCTGGTAATAGACGTTGTAAATCAGCCCGCAGGTGGGACAAGAACGACGTCCGGTAAGCCGTTGCAGTAGTTGATTATACTCGACTACAAGGCGAATCACAACCGGCGGCGCACAGGCCTGCCGGCCAGCCGCGTCCTTATCTGCCCGCATTTTTTCCAACTGTCCGTCCAGCCACTCGGCCTGTCGCACCGTGCGCGGAAAACCATCCAGAATGAAACCTCGAACGCAATCGGCCTGCTGCAACCGGTCCGCCACCATGTCGCAAACCAGCTCATCCGGAACCAGATCGCCGCGCTCCATGATCCCTTTGGCCTTCATGCCCAGTTCCGTCTTGCGGGCCACGTTGTCCCGCAAGATGTCTCCGGTGGAGATCTGCGGGATGCCATAGGTTTCCGCAATCAGCTTGGCCTGCGTCCCTTTGCCCGCGCCCGGCGGACCTAGCAGGATAATTGGACCGACCACACGCTGCTTCTTGTTAACTTCCATCGCCGCGGATGCCTGCGCTCCCATGTTCCGTACCTTGAGGGCCGAACATCGGCCTTTTCTGCCCGCCTCTGCGGGCCGGAGCCTCTCCCGGTAGCTCCGAACTGCAGCACTTGGCATTTAGCACTTAGCCTTTGGCCTTACCCTTACTCGCTAAATGCCAAGTACTAAATACTGCCTCACCACGTCGCCCTGCGCCCCCGGATGCGTCCGCTGCGCGGGGTAAATCCTTCATAGTGGCGCATCACCAATTGCGACTCGACCTGGTTCACCGTATCCATCGCCACGCCGACAACGATCAGCAGCGACGTGCCGCCGAAGTAGAAGTTCACACCCAGACCATTAGTGACCCAGGCCGGCAATCGCTCGAAGAAGGCGCCGACCGGACCATACAGGTGGTTGAGGTGAATTCCGGTGATCATCCATTCCGGAATGAACGAAATCAGAATCAGATAGAGTGCGCCCACCAGGGTGATGCGCGTAAGAATGTCGTTGATGTAATTCGCCGTGCGTGCCCCCGGCCGGATGCCGGGAATGAAACCGCCGTATTTCCTCATGTTGTCCGCAACCTCGGTAGGGTTGAAGACGATCGAGATATAGAAGTACGCGAAGAAAATGATGCCCACTGCATAGAGCAGGGTATAGAGCGGTTCGCCCCACGATAGAGCGCGTAACATCGGGCCGAAGTACCGGTTGTCCTTGAAGAACGCTCCTGCCGTCTGCGGCAAGGTCAACACCGAAGAAGCGAAGATGACCGGCATAACGCCGCCCGAGTTCACGCGCAGGGGCAAGAAGGTGGACTGTCCACCCATGATCTTGCGGCCGACCACGCGCTTGGCGTACTGCACGGGAATGCGACGCTCGCTGCGTTCGACAAAGACAATGAACGCAACCACAGCAATCATCAGCACGACCAGCAGCAACATTGCCGGAACGGTGAAAGCGCCCCAAGCCTGCGTCTTAACCTTGTCCCAGAGGTCGGCTACGCCGCGGGGCAGGCCCACTACGATGCCGGCAAAGATGAGCAGCGACATGCCATTGCCGACGCCGCGTTCGGTAATCTGCTCGCCCAGCCACATGATGAACACGCTGCCCGTGGTGAGGGTGAGCATGGTCATCAAAATGAAACCAACCCCAGGGTGTAAGACCACGCCTGGCTGTCTCTCCAAGGTGAAGGCGATGCCCAGCGACTGCACCGCGCTTAGCAGAAGCGTGAGATAACGCGTCCATTGGGTAATCTTCTTGCGACCCAGTTCGCCTTCCTTCTGCAGCTTTGCCAGCGGCTCATAAACCACCGTCATCAACTGCAGGATGATGGAAGCGGTGATGTACGGCATGATGCCCAAGGCAAAGATTGTCAGCCGACGCAAATTACCGCCGCTGAACATATCAACAAATCCGAGAAACGAACCGCGTTGCTGATCGAAGATTTGCGACAGCGCCGCCGGATCGATTCCCGGCGTCGGAATGTGTCCGCCGATGCGGTATACGAACAGCAGCCCAAGCGTGAACAGAATGCGCTTACGCAGGTCGGGAACGCGGAATATGTTGGCCAACTTCTCAAGCATGGAAAACTCTCAGTTGTCGGTACCCAGTTGTCAGTTTGTAAATGCCAAGTTGCTACCGATTGTCAGACTGCTCGTGCCAGGACTCAAAACTGGCTACCGACTACTGACAACTTCTATCTTGCCGCCGGCCTTCTCAATCTTTTCCTGGGCCGACTTGGAAAATTTGTGCGCCCGCACCGTGATGGCGCCTTTCAACTCACCCTGACCGAGCACCTTCACCAGCGTTTTTCTGGAGCTCACGACGCCCGCTTTGCGCAGCAGTTCGGGAGTGATTTCGCTTTCACCCAGGCTGGCCAGGCGCTCCAGGTTCACGACCTCGTACTCGGTCTTGAAGATGTTGGTGAAGCCGCGCTTAGGCAGACGGCGGTGCAGCGGCATCTGGCCGCCTTCAAAGCCACGCATGATCCGCGAACCGCTGCGCGATCTCTGGCCCTTGTGGCCGCGGGTCGAGGTCTTGCCCATGCCTGAGC
>JBKQKT010000447.1:0-12223 GCA_052147365.1 Candidatus Korobacteraceae bacterium
TCGAAACTCGAAACTGCATTGAGGCCCGCGGCATAAACGCAATAGCGCGGTGACGCACTACGCAACAGTCGCAGCCATCGTCCACTGTGGCGCAGGCTATCGACTGTCCCGCGACGCCTGACGACATAAGCCCATCCGCGAAGCCGGTCCTTCAGCGCCTGCCGCCGCATGTGTAGCCGAAGCATGTCACCGGGCGTCGGCATTGCGGTCCCGTGCATTTGCGCCAACTCCCATGTCCATAAGGAACGCAAAACAGTAACCGCTTGCTGCGCTGATCCGGGCCTCTCAAACGGGGAAGCCCCATCCCAGGAATGCGAGATTTTGTAATCCGTACAGCGACGCACCATTTCCACAAACCAATCCGCATCGAACGGCAAATCGGACAGCAAGCCACGCGCGTGTAGATCGCACAGCTTGCCGGCGCGCGCCTGGTATCCGGCAACGAACTCCTGCTTGAAGACGAGAACGGAAGTCGCCATGTCACAGTACAGCTTGGTGAGCCGGTACTGAGCCGCTTCCGACAGTTGCGCAACGCCGGTGAGCAACTCGGGTACTATCTCAAGCAATTCGACGGTACGGTTTGCCAGCATCCGCCAGGCATCTTCCTGACTGACATGACCAGCTCCTTGCACCTTGAGTATGCCGGAATCGCCGTAAACCACTTCGCCGCAGGTCAGCAACTCATGGCCAAAAATCGTTTCCCCGAGGTTGAGCAGGAAAGCCTCGCGCACCGCGCCAAAGGACAGTTTGCAAAGCACGCCCTGGTCGCGCAGCTCTTCCTCGGCTCCGCTGCAAATCAGGGTAACGACTTCCGGAGAAGGAATCGCCTCGTTGTCCTCAACAATGACGATGAATTCCGCGTCGCTGAGAAACTGGACGCCGCGGTCTGTCTGCAGCCAAGTGGCTTCGTTGCGCGCCAGGCTGCCCGTAAGCACGACCGCTTTGAGGCGAGGGCCGAGGCTCTGAGAACACCGGCGCCGCATGGCGTCGGTAATGCGGGACTTCGCGTCCGCGTCGCGCGATCCCGAGGAAAGCGCAACGCCGCCCGTAGCGGAACTGCTGCCTGGCATCTGCCCAGCGGAGTTGGCCACTTCGTTCAACCTGCCACCGCCTGCCGTGCGTCTCCGCTATGAACCGCCGAGGATGTTGGACCTAGCACCTCGAGATAGAAGTCGCCCGTTTCGCGGACCTGCCGCTCCTGGCTGAAGCGTTCCAGAACAAACGCCCGGCCCTGCTCGGCCAGGCGCTGACGCAACGCCGGCGAGCGCAGCAGGCTACCGATCGCGGCAGACAGCGCTTTGGGGTCCGCCGGGGGAACCGTGATACCGGTACGACCGTTGACGATCACCTCGGGTGTACCGTCAACCGCCGTCGCTACCATGGTCCTTCCGGCCGCGAGTGACTCGACAGCCACCAGCGGCAGGCCCTCATAGAATGAGGGCAATATGGTGAAATCGCAGAGCGCCAGCCAGTCCATTACGTTGCTGCGAAAGCCCAGAAAGCGAACATTTTCTTGGAGCTTAAGCTCCCTTGATTGCTGCTCTAATTGCTCGCGCAAAACTCCATCGCCGAGGCACAACACTCTTGCGTTGGGAAACTCGCGGAGCACCTCGGGCAGCGCATTAAGAAGAACGTTGTGTCCCTTTTGTGGCTCCAGTCGCGCTGCCACCAGCATTACCGGGTCGCTCTCCCCAATACCCAACTCTGAGCGCATCCCGGGTGGTGGGACATGCGCCGGATTGAAGCGGCCCAGGTCCGTGCCGTTCTGGATGACGCGAACTTTCCGCTCAGGCAAGCCCTTCTCTTCGACCAGATAGCGGCCGTTGGCGTAGGAAACCGCAATGTAACGATCTACGAAGCGTCCCGCCATGCGATCCACGGTGAAGTTGTTCGCCTTCCAGCCCCTGCGCCAGGACTCGCGCACGTGCGGCGTCTCCACTACCAGCGGCACGCGGCACATCCAGCCCACCGGCGAAGCACATAGGCTGCACCGGAACAGGTGAGAATGGAGGACTTGAATTCGGCGCTGGCGGATCCAGCGGCCCAACTGCGTCGCTCCCGCCACATGAGAAGGGGTCGGAAACAACAGGGGCAGTAATTCAACGTCGGACGGCAGGTCTGTTCGCACCGCCTCAGCAACTTGAGCACTGCAGACCAGGTGGAGGCGAAACTGTTTTCGGTCCAATCCCCGCAGCAGAGTGAGGATGTGTTCCTCGGCTCCGGCCCGGACGGAGGTGTTGCAGAACTGCATCACCGGGATGGGACCTTCGTTCATAAACTCAGAGCACGCTCGGCTTGACCAAGCCTCGACCGGCATCAGCGAGTCTTCCCCTGAAAAAACCACTGGTCGCCGTGCAACACCGAGAACTGAAGGGGCAGCGGCGAAAGAGCGCGGACCGTGCTCTTTCGCGGCCGTATCCCCGTCCATTCACTCTTGTAGATGCCCCGCGGGCCTGTACCATTCCTCAGCCAGGAACGTACGCGAAGAAGCGGGAGCAGGTGTGTCTTCCAGTCGCGAGGGCTGAGGGTAAACGCCATAATGCCGCGGGAGACTCTCGCCATCTCATGCAGGTACTCGCCCAGAACGTCGGTGTTCGGCAGGTGCTGCAGGACGTTGTAGGCCAACACCAGATCGCACGACTTGTCGAGCAGAGGCCAGAGAGAATTGCCTTCGGTCTCATAAAACGTGGCGTTGGGCAATCCCAGTTTCCTTGCTTCCTCCAACATGTTTTGCGAAATATCGAATCCGTGAACGTGGCCGACTTCCTGGGCCATCGCCCGCGTCAGGCGACCAATTCCGCACCCAATATCCACCACGACATCGGTGGGTTTGGGCACGTACCCAGTTTCGCGCTTCAAGTCGGTCCAGATGGTGTTTCCGGACTGCCAGAAACCGTCCATGTCCCGGTTGTAGTAGCTGCCGTAGGAGGAGATGTACCATGCAGCATTCTCGGTCGCCTTCTCCTCCCAGAAGCTCCGCGATGTCTTTAGGTCTGCCATCGAGTCCCTTGAAACCAGCCGGGCATTTGGTTCACACCACGGAGTCTAGTGCCCAGCATTGGCATGCACACGGCTTCGCTTGATGCCGCTCTTGGCGGTATCGGACTCAACCATCATGCGCACCAGTCCCTTGAAATCCACTTCCGGCTGCCAGTTCAAAGACCGGCAGGCCAGGGTCGCATCGCCGCGCAGGTCGTGGATCTCGCCCGTCCTAAAGAGCTTGGGATCCACTTCGACGTACTCGTTCACCACGTCAGCAACGTTGCTTCCTGCGGGGACTAGATCAAGGCAATGCAGCACTTCAACCACGAACTCATAGACGCTATGCGATTCACCGGTAGCGATGACATAATCGCTGGGTTTCTCCTGTTGCAGCATCGAATGCATGGCGCGAACGTAGTCGCCGGCAAAGCCCCAATCGCGGCGCGCCTGCATGTTCCCTAGTTTGAGCTTGTTCTTTTTGCCATGCGCCCAATCAGCCGCCGCCAGAGTGATCTTGCGCGTCACCATCTCGGGGCCGCGGCGGGGCGATTCATGATTGAACAGAATGCCGCCCACGGCAAAGATGCCCCGTGCACGATAGACCTCGCACAGCCGGTGCGCGGCCGTCTTGGAAACGCCGTAGGGTGACGTCGGCGTCAGCGCTGTCTGTTCGTTGCGCAATCCATTGACATTGCCGTACATCTCCGAACTGGAAGCCTGGTAGATGCGCGTGTCCGGTTTATGCCGCTCGATGATGCTGAGCAGACGAGACAGACCGCCTACGTTGATGTCGAAGGTCTCGGCTGGAATCTGCCAACTGGTGGGTACAAAAACCTGGCCCGCAAGATTGAAGACCTCATCAGGTGAAGCTTTGGCAAAGGCGACTTCCAGCGAAGCTGTGTCGCGCATGTCGGCAAAAAGGAGTTCAATCTGGTCCTCGATGTGGGTTAGCCAGCGCATGGTTCCGGATTCGCGGCGCACCAGGCCATAGACCTGGTAGCCGAGTTCGAGCAGGTATTCGGCAAGATAGCTGCCGTCCTGGCCGGAAATGCCGGTAATTAAAGCTTTCTTCATTGAGCAACCCTTTCTTTGGCCGTCCGCCCAGCACCGCGGATTGAATAGTACACATCCGCAATGGTGCGCATGGGCTGTACTGGTTTTTCGTTACTTAAGAATATAGCGTCCGAATAAGAATCATTGGGATGGTAACCGTGCATGCCTTCGGGATACCAGCCGCGACCGTTAAACTCGCTCTCCGCGACCATCCAGCCAGCGTGCAGCAGGAATATCAGCTCGCCGTAGCGATCATCAGGGAAGTTCAGCCCGAACTCACGTAATTCCGCTTTCGTCAGGACGCGGCCGCAGTCCACAGACTGCAGGACTTCCGACACACGCTGACGGGCGGTCTCATTGAAGAACCAAAAGCGGGCCATGGTTGAGTCGTACACGGCGAGATAATCTTGCGGCATCCGCAAGCCGAGTTTTTCCACCGCAGCGACCAAGTCAGCGTGCTTGGCAACCGGTGTCATGCCGTGGTCGGAGCACACCGTAAGAGAAGCTTCCGGATCGCGTTCGCGAGCCACGCGGAAGACCTCACGCAATTGCTGCTCATACCATTGCAGTTTCTTCTCGATCGCCTCCGGTTCCTTGCAATGCATGTGCAGAAAGCCATCCATTTCGCACAGGTACAGGAAGAACAAGGTCGCTTCTGTTTCCGAGATGTCACGCCTGGCTCGGCGCATGATTTCGGCGTCAGAACACTCGTGGTAGGTGTATACGCAATAGCCGCGGCCGTCGCTTTCCAACTCGTCAAAAAGGGACGGAACGTTCTCAATTCCCTTCGGCGCGTAGATGTCGCGGCGCTCGGAAAAATTGAAATAAGGCAGCAGGTTCGGCAACACGGCGCATTCAAAGGTTGGGCCGAGATGGAGTACGCGCCGGCCGATCTCCTTGATAGCTTTACGGCCATAACGATTGTCCAGCACCGATTTGGGCAGCCAGTTGAAAGCCTTCAGCCACCAGAACGGAGCGTGTTCGGGATCGTAGTAAAACAAGTTCCAATGGCCATGGCGTTCCGGCATCAACCCGGTCAGTATGGTGGGAATCGCACCCGAACTGAAACCCAATACCGTCTGCAAGGGCGTGCGATAGGGCAAAACATCGTTCAGGAATGGACGCTCCTTGATGTATTCCCATCCCAGCGCGTCGATCAGCGCAATAACCTGTAGGCGCTGGCTCATAGACTGTTCTCCGCCGTCCGCACGCCCAGCAGTTCAGGCTTCAGTCGGACGAAAACATACCGCGGAATGGCCAATGCGCGGTCCCGGCCCCACAACCGCAAGTACACCGCGGGATCTTTTTCCACCAACTTCTGGAACTCGCTCAACGACGTTTGCAGCGAAACCGCGACCCGCGGCAGCACCCGCACCCCTTCCTGCGCCGGCCAAGGCCTGGAAGTACAAACCGCCCGATATCCGGACTCCCAAGCCACGTCCAGGACATGCTGATCACAGAATCCGTAGGGCACCGCCATGACATCGACGGCGCAAGAGAGCCGTTGCTCCATGATTTGCCGCGAGACGCGCAGTTCCTCTTTCACCCGCTCCGAGGTAAGAGTGGTGAGGACGACGTGATTGTGGGCATGTGACCCGAACCGCATACCGGCGCGTACCATCTCTGCCGCCATTGTCCAATCGAGGAACTCTCCCGTGCCAACGCGGGAGGTAATCAAAAAGAACGTGCCCGACACGCCAAACTCCGCCAATAGGCGGAAGGCGACGTCGTAATGCGAGGAGTAACCATCGTCGAAAGTGAGAGCGACCGACCGGCCGGGCGGACCCGATACTACGTCTTCCGGCGCGATCACCTTCATCTTCAGATCGTGAAGAAGCTGCAAGTGACTGCGGAACTCGGATTCGTGCACTGCGAGGCGATCGTCGCTGATCGCAGACCCACCCGCCGGAACTATACGGTGGTAATCAAGAATCGGCACTCCGGTGATTCGTCCGAGCGTCATCGTAGTCTCCAACTTCAATCACCGGACTCCTTGGCCTGCGCACACCACGGCTGGAGTCATCTTCCACCTCGGCCCAACACCAGGGTCTTAACGGTCGCGAACAGGATGTAAAGATCCAGTCCGAAAGAGACGTTCTTTATATAAAAGAGGTCGTAAGCCAGCTTTTCCTGATTATCTTCCAAAGTCACGTTGTAACCGCGATTGATCTGCGCCCATCCGGTAGCCCCGGGCTTGACCAGCCATCGCTCTTTGTAAAACGGGATCTTTTCAGCGCACTCCATCTCCTGCTCGGGAACAAATGGCCGGGGTCCAACGAAGGCCATGTCCCCCTTCACGATGTTGAACAACTGCGGCAGTTCGTCGATGCGGGTGCGGCGCAGCCACTTGCCTACCGAGGTGACTCGCATATCGCCGTGCTCCGCGGGTGTGAGCTCTTTCTTGTCTGACCCGTCGTACATCGAGCGGAACTTGAAGATGTCGAAGAGGCGCCCGTTTTCGCCGACGCGCTTTTGACGGAAGATCACCGGCCCAGGAGAGTCCAGGCGAATGACAATGGCTGCCAGCAGCATGATCGGCAAAGTCAAGACAATAGAGAGAGAGCCGAGAAGGAGGGAAAAGACGCGTTTGTAAAGTTGTAAAGCGGTACGAACGTGAAAGCCGGGCGAAAACAACAACCAGCTCAGGCGTAAGGAGTCGAGCGGGATTTTTCCGGTCACGCTCTCGTAGTAATCAGGACCGTCCTGAATATAGATTCCTCGTGCCTTCAGCTTGAGCAAATCTCCCACCGGCAGTTTTCCCCGTCGGTCGCCCATGGTCACGACGACACGTTGCACTCCTTTTCGCTCCACCAGCTCGTCGATGTCCCCCTCCAGCCGCGGAATACCGGGCACTGTCGGCAGATCCTCGCCAACGAAACCCACGATCTTGACGCCCAATTCCGAGCGGGTAGTGACCTCACGCATCAGAGCCGTTGCCAGGGGCCCACCGCCATAAAGGATCGCTCGCTCGGAAAACCGGGCGGATCGGTTCAATACGAAGAACAGCCGCCGCCACAGCGGGACGGCGACCGCCACAATACCCACTCCGATCCACAAGCTGCTGCCGCCCAGGCTGATCTCAGGAAAGGCGTAATAAAGCACCGCGAGCGCAACAAACGCGGAACCCAGAACGCCCACCAGCCGCGTGACAACCTCACGACGGTTGGACAACACAAGGGAGTCGTAAAGGTCGAAGTAATACATGAGGACGACAAACACGGCCACAACCAGCAGAATGCGGCCTACCCCATTGTCGTAGAGCAGGTAAATGTTGGCGTCAAGCGTCGGCCCTTTCCAGAACACGACTGCGGCCAAAAAGGACACGGTGACCAGTAAAGCTTCGGTCACCGTCAGCAGGATGGTGCGGGTAGGAAAATAGGCATTGAACAAACGAATCATGCCGTAGCCGCGGTGACCTGATCGCCTTCTGCCTTCGCCTCTTTTCTCGCCTTGCCATTCTTGTTGCCATAATAGCGGTCGTACCCAACTTTCAACATGGACGCCTGGTTGAGGACCGTGCCGATGAGCTTGGTTTTTTCGATGGAAGCCAGCGCCTTGTTCAAAACCTTACGGCGCGTGAAGCCCTCGCGCACGACTACCAGCACGCCGTCAACCAGGCGCGAAAGCGAGGTCGAGTCGGCCATCGGCAGCATGGGCGTGGCATCGAGCAAGACCCACTCAAAGCTTGACGAAATCGTTGCCAGCATCTCGGCGAAGCGGGGTGACTCCAAAAGGGGCATGGGCTCCTCAATGCCGTGGCCGGCTGGAAGGAACCATAGCGGCAGATCGCTCACCCGGAACAGCGATTGGTCGAGGGCGAGCTTGCCCTCGCTCCACTCGGTGATTCCGGGCAGGAATGAGCTGGCGAGCAGTGAACTGGCGGTAGGGCGGCGCAGGTCAGCTTCGATCAGCAGCACGCGTTCCCCAGGACGGCGAGCGAGCGACAAGGCGAGATTGACGGCCACCACGGACTTACCTTCATCGCCCTCCGAGCTCGTGATCAGCAGCTTCTGCAGTCGCCGCTTGCGTTGCATGTGCGCCAGACGGGTACTAAGGACGCGGAACATCTCGGCGCCCGGGCTATCCGGCTCTGCGATGGAAACGAGACGTTGCTCAGGCGTGGGATGGGGATGCAGGACGCGATCGGCTGGGACGTTTAACCATTTTCCGTCGGTTGGAGTGGAGGTGGGAATACCGGCGGGGACGATAGAGGGAATGTCAGTCCGGGCGGCAACAGGAACGTCTGTGGGTATGCCGACCGGCAAGCCGGCAGCCGCGGCATCCGCCGTAGTAATGGCCGGCGCTTCGGCTGGCGTCGGCTCGGGCTGACCTTGAGCCAAGGGCGAGGCACTTGGATTTTCACCTTGGGACTTCTGCAATGCTTCGAACACTCGACTCATCGTTAAGCTCTCCTCCCAACAACGCTATGCAGCGATTTCTCGTCTTCGACGGATTGGTTATCCATGGTGCGCAAAAGGCGGAAGAGGGAGCGCAGAAGGCTTTCGCCACTCTCCTCTCGTGCCGACACGGGCAGCGATGCCTCTTCTGGCAAGGAAGGCGGCGTAAGCCGGAAATCCGCCGCCACATCCGTAACAATCTCGGGAGCCACTGGCCGTTGTTCACGGGCAAACGCGTTCACCATGGAGTTTTCGCAAAGGGTGTTGATCATGCGCGGTATGCCGCGCGAATACTCAAAGACTTTCTCCAGCGCCTCAGGCGAAAAAACCGGAGGTGTGGGCGGCGCCCCCGCCCGCTCCAGCCGCGACAGGATGTAACTGTGCGTCTGCTGGGCGTCCAAAGGCTGCAACTGGCAGCGCAGGGCAACGCGCTGCTTGAGCTGCCGCAGCTCCTGTGAATCCAGGATGACCTCTAACTCGGGCTGGCCCATGAGGACAATCTGGAGTAGCTTTTGCTGCGAAGTTTCAAGATTCGTCAACAGCCGGATCTCCTCGAGCAGCTCGTGCCGCAAAGCCTGGGCCTCGTCCACCACCAGGGCGGTGATAAGGCCGCGGGCATGGCGCTGGATGAGGAAGCGGTTGAGGTCGAGTAGCATCTCAGCCTTGGTCCTTCCCGCATAGGGCAGACCAAAGTCGGCCATGATGTACTGGAAGAATTCCACCACCGGCAGCACCGGGTTGAAGACATAAGCGAAAGCGATGTTGTTCTTGCGCAATTCCGAGAGCAAGCAACGGACCAGCAACGTCTTCCCCGTTCCCACCTCCCCGGTGATTACGATGAAGCCCTTCCGGCGCCCCACCCCATAGTGCAGGTTGGCCAGCGCCTCGTTGTGGCGCGGCGTGGGATGATAAAAGAACGGGTCGGGGCTGATCTCAAACGGATTGCGCGTCAGCCCGAAGAATTGTTTGTACATGCACTATCCCCAATACCAGGCGTACACGATGCCCATCGGAATCAAGATGGCCACGAGGAGGGTGGCCGCAGCGGCAATCCAGGGACTCCACCGCGCCCGGCGAATTTCGGCCGCAGTCGGCAGCGGCGGGATCTCCACCAGCACCGGCAAAGCAGTCGCTTCCACGAGGTCCTGCTCGGTACGGATACGATCGTCGATGAATTCCAGACCAGCCCCGAAGAGCACGGCGAGAACAATCCCTATCGCCAGACCGGCCAGGGAGAACTTGAATCGATCAGGGAAGGAAGGCTTATCCGGCAGACTGGGAGGATCGATGATGCGGAACTGCGCGCCTTGCTGCTGTCTCTCCAGATTCGTCGCCAGTTGCGAACCCCCTCTTTTTCCCATCAGATCGTCGTAGCTCTTTTTGCTCGACTCGTAATCCCGCATAAGGCCGGTCATCTGGGCCTCGACCGCGGGAGTCTCCGCCAACCGCTGCTGATACTGTTGCACGGTAGCTTGAAGTTGCTGGATCTTTCCCTCCAGGCCCTGGATCTCCAGCTTGTTGGACTTCAGTTCGCTTTGGACCTGCATCAATGGGGTCATAGCGGCGACCTGGGCCGGGGTGGCGGAATTCGACTCCAAATTTTCCTTGGCTTCCGCGCCCATGTCTTTCTTCAGCTTTTCCAGGCGGGCGATATTGTCCTTCAGCGTCTTGATGTCAGGATGGTCGTCTGTGTACTTGGCCCGCAGTTGGGCCAGAGCGGCACGCGCGCCTTCGAGTTGGGCATCGATCGTGGCCGGAGCGCCGGCCAGGCTTTCGGGGCCCATTGACTGATACTGGTTCAGCAGCGAGTTCAGATAAGTCTGCTGCTGCAGGGCACGTTCGCGCGCCGCCAGCGCCGACTGCAGCTGGGTCTGAAAGCCATTCATGATTTGAATGTTGGTCTGCAATTCCGAAGGCAGCGATCCCTCGTGCTGGGCCTCGAAGGCGTGCAACTTGGCTTCCTGGTCAGCCAGCGACTGCGCCGCGGCCCGAGCTTGGGCGTCAAGAAACAGAGTGGTGGCTTCCGACTGCTCCTGGCTGGCACGCACGTTTTCGTCGATGAAGAACGTCGCCAGCTTGGCGTTCACCTGCTGGGCGGCCGTAGGATTCGGCGCTTCGTAATTGATCTTGAAGGCGACCAGTTCTCCCTGGTTCTTGCCGCCGGCGGAGGGAGCTTGCACCAGCTCCATCTTGATGTCCTCACGCATCTGTTTGACCTGGTCGTCGGGCGAATTCTTATATCTGGGATACAACTTCAGGCTTTCGATGAGGTTGAGCAGACGGGTGCGGCTGAGGACTTGCTGCGTCATGGCCTGGACGCGTTCCGACAGGTCGACCTCCACGTTGGGCTCGACGTAGGACTTCGGCACCTTCGGTTGCTCGACCAGGATCACGCTTTCCGACGTGTAGGTAGCCGGCAAGACCCACGCCGAGGCAAAGACCAGCAGCCAGCCAAAGAACAACGGGCCCAGGATCCACCACTTGCGACGGCCGAAGATGGCCCCGTATTCCTCTATACCTCGTGTTGATTTCTGGTCGTCGAGTTCTTCCATCATGAATCACCGTCCCAGGGAATGGCCCCACAGATACTGGAGCGTGAATTGAAAGCGATTGTCGGTCCACTTTGGCGCTGCCGCGCCGATAATGTTTTTCTGCGTCTCCCAATAGCGGAGGTACATCAGGGACGCACTCAAGGTGGGAGTCAATTGCCGGTTGAAGCCCAAATTGCCCGTAAACGAGTCGAGATGGCGGAAGTGGAACTCGGTGGAGTATCCGGCATTGTTTCCGTACAACAGGCCGAGGTTGGCGCTCCAGCGGGGGTTCAGTTGGCGGGTGAAATTGCCGTTGAACTGATACAACTGCACCACTCCCAGCAAAATGCCGCCGTCTGATATCGACTTGAAGCCGCCTGCACTGAATGCATTCCGCTGCCCGTTCCAGCCAAAGTTCCCTCCAAAAGAGTCGTCCCACGAACTGTTGTGCGCTATCTCGATAAAGCAGCCCTGGGGATCGCAAAGTATAGGGACCAGGTTCTTGGTTGCGGTGTATTCAGGACCGACCCAGCCGCTCACGTACATATGTGGGCCAAGCTGATACTGGGCAAAAACCTGAATCATCGAAATCCCGGAACGCGACTGGCCATGCCCAAAATCCAGGGAGGTGAAACTGTAGGCGCCGCCCACCGACAACTTGGCCGAGAACATGTGCTGGTAAACTCCCACTCCACCCCAGGACGAAAGGTTGTACGCAGAATAGGTATTGTGTAGGTAGCGGCGAAAGCTCTCTGTGCCGGTAAATGTCAGGCTGTCTTTGGCATTGATTTGGTATGTCAAATCAGCATTGCCGTAGTTCGCCTCGGTCGTGGTCAACGGCACATAGATTGTAGGGTTCGGCTGATTATAGGTCGGGGCGCTGCTTAGGACCAGATACTGCTGGAATGGGTCGTAGCTATACATGTAGTTGTCACTGACATTCAATTGCCAGTGCTTGTCAATTTGCCAAAGAAACCCGGCATTTGCGGAAGGATTCGAAGTATTGTAGTAGCCCTGAATTGTGCTCGTGGTGAGTCCGCCGTACGCCCCAACGTACCATGTCAGAGTGGGGTGAGTCTGTCTTAACTGCAGGGAAGGGCTAAAGATGAACGTCGTCTGAGAGTAAGGCTGGTAGGAAAAGGCAGCCGCGTTGCTGTCCCAAGCACTGGTGATGCCCAAACCCAGAGTGACGTAGTTGTGTTCCGTAACTTCGCCCAGAAGGGCAAACGGAGGCCGGTCTTCGGGATGGGTGAAGACAGG
>JBKQKT010000448.1:0-11132 GCA_052147365.1 Candidatus Korobacteraceae bacterium
CCGTTGATCCATACCTTGCCAAAGTCCTACCCAGTTTCAAAGAGAATATGGGCTTAGACGATATTCTCTTCTTTAAATCCCAAGGTACGCTGTATGATTTGTGCTTCGAGGATTCCTGGTCTGGATACTTCATAGCGGAACAATTATGCAAGCTAGGCAGTGAAAAAGATTTGGTTCTCATCCATCTCGACGATCATATGGATATGATGCCTACGCTGCTTGTCCGAAGCGAAGAAGGGCTAACGGATCCTGCAACAGGTAGACTTTTCGATCCTGCGGCAAGCAAAGATTGGGACACAGCAATATCCTCCGGATGCGTCAGTATCGGCAACTTTATTACGCCGCTCTACTACTCTGGACACAATATTCACGTTAGGCACCTAAACAATACCAATGACAGCAGCTATCAGCTGCGTGACGTAAAACGTCAGTCTGTGTGTTATGAGCTCATTCCAAATAAACAGTTCGCCGCAATATGTAAGACTGACTCGGAATGCCGGGATAAGGTCGGTTCCTACTTGGAGGGATCAAGCCCAGAGCAGGTTCTAAAATCCATCCCTCAAGGTTGTGTCATCATACATATTGATCTGGACTATTTTATCAACGACTTCAACGGCAATCCGAGGACAGGAAATTATGTTCCCGATCCAGATATGGTCATTACAGCACGCCATAAAATAAATCAGTTTTTTGATACGCTGTGCAGGCTTGCGCCACTGGTCGATCGGTGGATTATAGCGACGTCCCCTGGCTTTTGTTCGGCCTATCATTGGCATTGGTTATTAGCGGAAATCGAAGAGAACATTGAACGTTTTGAATCGGCGTAGAAATTTGTAGTATTAAGGCTCTGTTGGGCTCCGACGAATGTTTCTGCCCAGCGTTGCCTTTTTAAATTTTCGTATTTTGGTACCAGTCGTTCACGGTTCGGTTGTGGTGCCGGGAGGTCAAGTTCCTATTTGCCCGAGTGGAGCATAAATTGTAGTTTCGCCGGAGGCGGTTAACATCTTTGCTGCGTGTTGATAACGCGGCGGGAGAGTGGCTACGCCTGAGATTGTTTGTTATTCGTTTGGTGCCGTAAATCGAGGGCCAAATTGCCGGGTGGGGGATATGCGTTGGTTTCGGACGGGTCGATCCAGATCGAAATATGTTGCCTTCGTAAGCTATCGGCATGCCGACCGGCACTGGGCAGATTGGCTGATTGAGACCTTTGGCTCCTTCGAGACGCCCGACGAGCTGGTTGGCCAGGGAGTCCCGTCGCGGATAGGGAAGATATTTCGCGACGATAAGGAAATGTCCGCGAAGGCCGATCTCATGGGACACCTGAAAGGAGAGCTATGGGCCTCGGAGCACCTTATCGTGATTTGCTCCAAAGAAACGCCCGCTTCTGATTGGGTGCGTGCGGAAATCGCGCTCTTTAGACATTGGGGACGAGCAGACCGAATTCATGCACTCGTGATCGATCCAGACGCAAAACGCGCCTTTCCAGCGGAGCTTCGGTACTGGCGCGTCGCAGGTCGGGGGCCGCAGGCGGTTATGGAAATGAACGAGCCGGCGGCGGCAAGCGTCGCGCCGGTCAAAGGCAAGAGCGAGACCGAGTTGAAAGAGCTGGCCCGGGACAAGCTTGCGGCTGCGCTCCTTCCTTGCGATTTCGGCGCTCTTAGAAAAGCACATTTGGAACGCGATCGCGTCCAAACCTCGTTTCGTTATTTTGAACAGATGATATCGCGCCGTGGAATTCCAGAGGGTGTTGGCGAAGTATCGGTAGCGGATATACAGCATCGCGAAAGCACGCTGCGGTTCGAGAGTCATGACGGGCAAGTGTACCGGATAACGCGGATTAACGGGCATGGACTGCCCAGCGACAACAGCGAAGGGGTCGCGAGGTGGGATGTCGCCTATCGTGGCGACAGCTCGGTAGAGACCATAGAAATGTTCAATCGCAGCGGGATACCCAGTTTCCGTCAGAGCTTCAAACGCGATGGAACGCAGGTTGACTTCGCCACAGAGACCGATACCGCGCTTGCTCAAGGCTTCACGGCTACCGCGTTTTCGTTTGGTCTGGTGGAGCGGGAAGGGCGCGGTAAATCGGATGTTGTCCGCCACTTGATCGATTACGACGAGAACGGCTTTGTCAAATCGAGGCTCTATGCACGGGACAGCTACAACTTGCCGGCGCAAGATGTTTTCGGAAACTTCGGCGAAGCTTATGAGCGCGATGAGCGAGGCCTCGCTGTCCGCACATGGTTCCTAGACCCAGCCGGGAACCCCCAACCACAGCGCAATGGTGTGGCCGCCGTGGCCGATACGTATGACGCACATGGCCGCCATGTTGAGCAAGCGTATTACAACGATGCGGGTGTGCGGGTGTTGAGCAACAATGGTGTTGCGCGTATCACCTTTTGTCATGACACGCACGGGAATGTTGTTGAGGTCGCCTTTTTTGACAGCGATAACGAGCCGGTGCTGCATAAGAACGGGTTCGCTCGCGGTGTGCAGACTTATGACGCCTGGGGAAATGTGATTAAGGCAGAATTCCTAGATACGAATGGCGCACTTGTGTTGAACAAGAACGGCTATGCCCATGTAACCCGAGTGTACGACTCGCATGGAAATATTACTCAACAGGCTTACTTCGGCATTGATGGTAAGCCGACGATGCATAAGAACGGATATGCTCGCGGGGAGCAATGCTATGACGAACACGGTCGTATCGTCGAACAATCTTATTTCGCCATCGATGGTAAACCCGTGATAAACAAAAATGGGTACGCACGTTTCACTCAAACTCATGACGAACGGGGCAATGTGATGAGCGGCTCATATTTTGGCGCCGACGGTTTTCCCGTGCTGAACAAAAATGGAATTGCAAGCGGTACCCAGACTTATGACGCGCGAGGTAATGTCGTCATGGGGGAATTTTTTGGCACTGATGGCGCGGCGGTCTCGAACAAGAACGGGTATGCAAGTCTGAAGCGACGTTTCGACGAGAGAGGGAACCTTGTAGAAGAAACATATTTTGGGACTGACGGTGAGCCGGTGCTGCACAAGAACGGCTATGCCAGTCTGACGCGAAAATACAACGCGCGCGGGAACGTCATCGACGTAGAGTATTTCGATATCGGAGGCACGCCGATCTTGAATAAGAGCGGGTACGCCCGCTTTATCCGAGTCTATGACGCACGGGGCAATATCATTGAAGTGGCTTATTTCGGGACTGCAGGCGAACCGGTGGTTCGGGCGAACGAGCTGATTGAGAGCGACAATATCGAGAGTCTGCTCGGCTCCTGGCGTGGGGTAGTGCTGTCTGGCTTGCTGAATGCTGAGGAAGTTGCAGCAACAGGTCAAGGGGGTTTTCACAAGGTACACTGCAGATATGACGCGCGCGGAAATGTGATAGAGCGCCGGTTCCTGAATGCTGCCGGTGCTGCTACCCTTGGGCCGAATGGCTTTAGCGCCGAAAAGATCGCCTATGACTCGCTCGGCAGGCCCATCCACTTTTTCCCGCAGCGTTCGGACGATGACACCAAGTCGCTTTCTATACATATCCGCTATGACGTGCACGGTAACGCGGTTGCAGTCGAATATCTGGACGCGACAGATGGTCTTGTGGATGGGGCGCAAGGTTTTGCAAAGGCCGAATTGGATTACGACAAATTCGGCGAGTTAATCACCACGACATATTTCACTGCCGCAGGCACTCGGTTTTGGATCGAGCGGTAGGGGTGGTTGCTGGCGACGTCTAAAGCTTAATAGGACGGTTATGACGGTTCAAACCGAAGGCCAATGTTATTGCGGCGAAATCACCTATAATGCCGTGGCAAGACCAACGTCATTTTTGCATTGTCATTGCACGCAATGTCAGCGGATCCACGGCGCTTCCTTTGTTTCATGGGTGGGTTTCAAGTCCGATCATTGTGGCATTGACGATCCTGCCAATTTGGCGAGAATTATCAGCACTGGAAAGGCCAACCGCATATTTTGCTCCAATTGCGGAACTCATTTCTGCTTCTACTATGACGTTCCTGAGAACAAATTAGGCCAGCAACACTATACGTTTTTTGCGGCGACAACCATTACCAGAACGACCGCAAAGTTAAGCAACAATATCAATCCAGTGCATTATAGGAAATTTCTTCATATTTACAAAGAAACTCAGCCGGAATGGACGAAGGAATTCGTCCGTCCGCAAGAGTTTCCCCGCGGAACTCATCAGCGCCGCCGAAGGCACTCTTGATCAAGTGGCAATCTTACTTTCCGGCCAAACACACCTCGCAAGACGTAACCCTATGTTTGATGTTGGACGCACACTTATTGCCGCCGCCGCCAGGAATGGCAGAGCGCTGGCTGTCGTCGATGGCGACAAGCGCTATACTTATCGTGAACTCCTCGATGTCGCGTGCCGACTTGTCACTGCGTTTGATCAACTCGGCATCCATCGCGGCGACCGTCTCGTCGTTATCATGCAGAACCGCGCCGAGATGGCGATTATACATTGGGCCGCCCAGCTCGCGGGCGTGATTGTGACGCCGGTTAACTGGCGGGCCAGTGCGATCGAGCTCAGTTATTTCCTCGACGATTCGGGCGCCAAAGCCGTCATTTATGAGCCGGTCTCCGAAAGCGCCGTCAACGCCAGCACCCATGCACGTCGGATTCCGCGTATAGGTATCGGGGATGCTGCCGGCTGCGACATCGGGTTTGAAGCGCTGATGAGCTGTTCATCGGCGATCGATATTCCTCGGGCCAGCCCGACTGACACATCAGTCATGCTGTACACTTCGGGTACGACCGGGCCCGGCAAAGGTGTGCCGCGCCGTCATCACGCCGAACGAGCCGCCGCAATCGCACACGTCGCGCAGAACGCTTACCTCACCGGCGAAATCACGCTGGGGGTTATGCCGCTCTACCACACGATGGGGGTTCGCTCGTTGCTGGCTATGGCGGTGATCAACGGGATATTCGTGTGCCTCCCGCGTTTCGATGCTGGCGCTGCACTGAGACTTATCGCATCAGAGGGCATTTCGACGCTCTACCTTGTTCCCACGCTCTTTCACGATCTCCTGTCTCATCCGGATTTTCCCAACACGGATATGTCCTCAGTTCGAAAAATCGGGTTCGCTGGGGCTGCGATGACGGACGGCTTGCTGAAAAGGCTGAATGAGGCGCTTTGTCCCGAGTTGTTCGTCAACCACTACGGTTCAACTGAGGTCTATACATTCACAATCGAACAGAACGCACCTGGCAAGCCTGGCAGCGCGGGGAAAGCCGGCATCAACACCGAAATTCGCGTCATCAAGCTTGATTCAATTGATCCCGACAACGTGGTGAGAGCCGACGAAGAAGGCCAGATCATTGCGACATTATCGGGGGATGAAGCCTTTGAGGGCTATTGGCAGCGGCCACAGGCTGACGCCAAGGCTCTTCATGGCGGCTGGTATTTCACGGGTGATATAGGGCACTTCGACGAGGACGGCGACCTGTTCGTTACAGGACGTGTCGACGACATGATGATCACCGGCGGCGAGAACGTCCTGCCTGCCGAGATTGAGTCTGTTTTGTCCCTTCATCCCGCCGTCGCCGAAATTGCCGTCGCCGGTCTACCTGACGAACGCTGGGGCCATCAGGTCACGGCCTTTGTCCGCCGCACCGGAACTGTCAGCAAAGAAGAACTCGATCAGTGGTGCAGGCGGTCTAGCCTGGCAAATTTCAAGCGACCGCGCGCCTATGTCTTCGTCGACGCTATTCCAAAATCACCTGTTGGAAAAATCCTGCGCCGCCAGCTTGTGCAAGGCGATTATTCGCTTGAGTTGAACTCAGATGAGGGGCAAGTCCTCACCCGGCGTAAGCATAATCAATGACTCTTCCACATCCGGCAAGGAGGCCGCCGAACGAGGCTCAGGGTAAGCCCCATCTCCCCTGGCCTCTGCAGCGGATTAAGTAAACGGGGCAGATCAATGGTGGGTTCGTTATCTAATTCACAAGTCCGGACATTTACCGAACACGGTTGCGTCTGGCCTTTGCGGGTGATGTCGTTGGAGGAGGCGGCCTCCTTCCTTGCGCAGCTGCGTGCGTGTGAAACAGAATTGCGTGCCCAGATTACAGGGCGGCTAAACGAAACGCCGTATCGACTGTTCCCTTGGGCGGAAGCTTTGGTTCGCCATCCCCGCATCCTGGATGCAGTCGAGAGTATAATTGGCCCTGATATAGTCTGCTGGGCTGGTCAATTCTTTATAAAGGAAGCGGGCGCCGGGTGCTTTGCTTCGTGGCACCAAGATGCCACCTATTGGGGGCCATCATCGCAGAATGTCGTCACCGCCTGGGTGGCACTGACGCCCAGTGTCCAGGAGAATGGCTGCTTGCGCGTACTACCTGGTACTCATCGCATTGCACTACCACACACAGATACTTTTGCCGCTCTGAACCTGCTTTCCCGCGGGCAGGAGGTTGCTGTCGAGGTGAACGAGGACGACGCAGTGTGTGTCAGCTTGCAGCCGGGTCAAATCAGCCTGCATCATGCTCTCATTGTGCACGGCAGCGAACCCAATCGGACAAGCTATCCGCGCATTGGCTTCGCGATCCGCTACGCGTCAGCCAAGGTGCCGCTGATGAATGGTGAGCAAGACAACGCGCTCTTGGTCCGAGGTGTAGACTGCGGGTACAGTGAATAGGGTTTGGTCAGAAAAAAAGTGCGTGCCTCAATCACAAGGTCGAAAGATACCGCGCGAGTAAATCGCGGTATGACGCGAGATCGTCGCGGTGCACCATCTCGGTCACCGTATGAAGATATTTGACAGGACAACTTAACACGACAGTACGAACGCCTCTTCGAGATCGCTGTATCTTAGCGCCGTCCTGACCGCCGCCAAGCATAAGGCTACGTTGGCAATTGATTCCGTTTTCTCTGGCGATGTTCTCGAGGTCTTTTACAAGCGATGCGTCGGCTATTGTGGAGGAATCCGCGATCTGGATTGAGACACCTTTGCCGGGAAGGGTAATATGGTGTTCGCTGAGGACGCCCGGAATTTTGCAACACACTGTCGTGTCGCAAGAAATGCCGATGTCAGCCTCGATGCCAAAACTAACTGGCTCGGCCCCCCTGGATCCGAGTTCCTCTTGAGCCGTCCACACTGCGTAGATCTCGCAGTTGTGGCTACTCAGGCATTCCATGGCTCGGATCAGCGCCCAACAGCCAACGCGATTGTCCAGGGCTTGGGAGACAATGGATTCGCCGACCTCGCCAAAGGGGCCGTCGAGTACGATCATATCGCCGAGCTCCACCCTTTGCTTGACCGCGTCTCCTGGCAAAGACAAATCGATAAAGAAGTCGCCGAGCTCGGGAATCTTCTTTAGTTCCTCACCGCTTGCCGTGTGGATGGGTCTGCCGGCAGGATTCATCACTCCGGGCAAGTCATCTCCGGAACCAGCGCAAACAGTCACGCGCCGGGCAAAGAGGTTGCGCGTATCGAACGACCCAACGGGGTGCGCACGCAGAAAGCCGTCCTCCGAGATGTGGGAAACCAGAAAGCCGATTTGGTCCATATGAGCGGCGACTAAGACCCGGGTCGGGTCGCCTTTAGGCGCGCCGAC
The DNA here is from genome assembly GCA_052147365.1 of Candidatus Korobacteraceae bacterium. Taxonomy (GTDB): domain Bacteria; phylum Acidobacteriota; class Terriglobia; order Terriglobales; family Acidobacteriaceae; genus Bog-257. The sequence continues at coordinate 7,585 of JBKQKT010000448.1, forward strand.
GGCGGGACGAGGACGGCGTACCCCAATAAGGGAACCCATAACATCGGTGCGCAGCTCGTCGAAGATCTTCTGCTCTTTGAGATAAGCCTCGATAACGGCGCGGATGCGGTGCTCGCGTCCCGGAACGCCGGGCGTTTGCGTTAATCTCTCAAGCAGCTGCATGACGTGAATCCTTGACGACGGAGGGGACTTAGTTTTCTGTCTAACCGATCAGAGGCTTCTTGAGAGATTCCGTGAGTTGGGTAGGGTGAAATACCGTGAGAATGCCACTCCGCTGGTATTAGCGTGCCGTCTTTCCAGCATTGGGCAGATACGAACGCCCCGTCGACGCCTCGGGAATCGTGACGCCAATGAGTTGTCTTGCCTTAAGGGTAGGCGCGCGCATGCTCATGTCGTTTGCAAGCACAACCACCACCCAACCTGCAGGATCCTCGACAATATCGAGATTAGAACTGACGCCCAATAATCCACCGCTATGTCCATATAGGGCGCGTTCCGGATGAACGCTGAAGCCGTATCCGTAGTCAGGCGAATTGAGTTCCGGTTTAGCTGTTGTCAGAATCTCCGCCATCGTTTTGCTTACCAGCTTTCCACTCTTGAAAGCCTCGGCGAAAAGGAAGAGGTCGCCCACTGTCGAAGAACCGCAGCCGGCCGGGCAGCCGCCAATGAAATTGTCGAAGATACTGTTGACGATCCTCACCCCATTGATCGACCACTGTTTACCGTAGCCGACAGCCAAGTTTTCATTGACATGATCGAGTTCGAGAAAGCCAGACCTATGCATACCGGCGCGATCAATGATATTGGCCTGAACGTAGTCGAAGTAGGTTTGGCCGGTCGCGATCTCGATGACTTTTCCCAGCACGATCATGCCGGTATTCGAATACTTCCAAGTTGTTCCGGGTTTAAATAACGGCAGCTGATCCTTTGACAGCCTAAGGTAGTCGTCAACGCTACGGATCAGCTTGCGCGACGTGCGCTCAAACTCCTCGGTAAAGTAGCTTTGCAGACCGGACGTGTGGGAAAGCAGGTGCTTAATTTGAATATCGGCAGCAGCCTCCGCGTTGGGATAGTTTATGTATTTCGCGAGTGCATCTTCGAAAGACACCTTGCCATCTTCGACCAGCTGGCCGATTGCCAGCCCGGTCCAGGCCTTGCAGATGGACGCCACGTTGAAGCGGGTCTGAAGGTTGTTTGGAACACTGAAATCCCGGTTGGCAAGCCCGTAGGCCTTCTGCGCCAGGATCGTGCCGTGGCGAGCAACGAGCACCGCCCCTGAAAACAGGTCGACACTTGCCAGCCTGCCAACATACTCGATGAAAAGGTCAGCCGCTGCTTGATCATCCAATGCAGGTTCGATGACAGGGAGGGGCGAGCGTTCAAGCATCAGGGCCTCGAGGCGGTGAGGCTCCTCCGCTTCCACCTGAACGGCTAACGTCCAGCGCTCGTCAGAAAAGGGCTGATGGACAATCGTTTCGACAAGCAAGCTGTCCGAATGTGTAATCTCGACGATTTCCATGCCGCCGCGCGCCTTCCAGTCCATGAAGGAGGCGATGCGGCGATCGAACGGTTTGTGTTCAGCGTACGCAGGAGAGTAGTGATTCTTGACGTACTCCACCACGCGTGCTGGAGAGGCTGCTGACATCAGTGACGTCAGTTCCATGAGACGCTTCGCGGCGGGCGTTTCTGGTAGGAACACTTTGCTATGCAATGCGCTGTCCACGGATCCTGGGCTAAGTTTTCACCGGGTGGTGGAACCCAGCTTGTGGCATCCGGTCTCCAACTCACCGCAGCTCAACGCAAAGCCGGCTTGCCGTGTCTCCCCTTTGATGACGGTCGTGGAATAGCCATAAACACGCGAATCTCCGGAAAGATTGGGTGTCACGAACAACCGCGTGACACGAACCTAATAGTACAAGTTTTTCTTGCCGTACGCATTTTCGTGAAGGTTTGTACCACTGTCGTACAATGCCGGAAACAGGCGCCCGTAGATACTTTTCTTTCGTTGCGAAACTGCAACTAGCGCGTCTCCTCGCACGTCGAACGAGCGATGCTCTCCTGTATCAACGGCTTTGTTTGCAGGGGATCTGGAGGTGCGCCTGTGGCGCCTCTCACCCGTAATCGTGGCCATGCACGAACGGCAGCGTCCCTTTACGGCCACCCGCGCGGCCGGGCATACTTCTCCTGAACCGGTTATCTCAGTCGAGCATGCGCCATTTCGATCCTGGGCAATCCGCCACCGCCAAAGGCACGGACGCATTTAATCCACGCTGCGGGCCTGGCACGGATTACCGGCGTTCAAGCTTACCTCCTCCGCTGTACCGCGCCAGCCTCACCAGGCGGGTAGACTTTTGGGACCGGGCTGCATTCCCGGTTGCCGGACCCCCGCATATTTACAAACCGATCTTCCCTGCCGGGCTCGCTGTGCTCAATTTCGAGCGCCGGACGTAGCCGCGCATGGTTGCGAGGCTCTTGTGACGCGTATGACGCATGATCTCCTCATCGGGCACGCCATTGCCATAGGCCGCGGTCACGAAACCGGCGCGCAGGCCGTGCGGGCTTATCGGTTCCTGCCACTTGCTTTTGAGGCCGGCCTGCTTTGCCCGCGCAAGAAGGATGGAGCGCACGGCATCGGCGCCCAGCCGCCGGGCTCCAGCACGGCCTCCCTTGCCGATTTTGCGGAAAAGCGGCCCGGCCGCGATCTTGGCTTTCTGAAGCCAAACCATGAGCGCCGTTACGGGGCAGGTCTCCGGCGACGATCCATACGGAATGGCGATCTCGGCGCCTTCGCCGGCTTTATCGGTCTTCGAGCGGTCGATCAGGATAGTCATGCCTTCGCGTGTCCGGACAATATGTTCCACATCCAAGGCGACAAGCTCGGACCGGCGGAACGCTCCGGCAAAACCGAGAAGGATGAGAGCGCGATCCCTAAGGCCAGGCAGGCTTTGGCCGCAAGCCGCACAAATCATCCGGACGTCCCCGGCCGTGAGCGCAGCCGCACGCCGCGGCCGGGAGCCATGCCTGCGGGCAATACCGCGCAGGGTCTCGCGGATGGCTGGATGCTTGGTGTCGAGCGCACGCCCGGCCATGCCAAAAGCGCGGGCGATCGCGGCCACGCGGCGGCGTAACGTGGCTGGCGCATAACCTTCACCGGCCGCGGCCAAATAGGCACCGACGATGGCGGGATCGGGCTCCATGGCCGGAAATCCGTGCTTCTTGCACCAGGCTTCGAAATGAGCGAAATCCGACGCGTAAGCCTTCAGCGTGCTCTCCGCATCGGCGGCGTCCTGATAGGCTTGGGACTTGGCGAGAGCGATGGCCGCAGCGGCCGTGGGCACCGCGTCTTGCCCATTTGCCGCTTGTCTCCTGTGCGCTCCGGAGAGAAACTCCTTCATGATCAACAACAAAACTAAGGTTACCCGCGATAACAACCATTCTCGCGTGTGACGCTGCCCCCAATTCTTATCCAGCACTGAGGAGAGCCTGGCGGTTCATTTTGCCCAGATGGGCGGTGAACGCAAAGGGGTTTTGCGTGGAGCGCTCCATGA
>JBKQKT010000449.1:0-3611 GCA_052147365.1 Candidatus Korobacteraceae bacterium
ACCGAGGGCATGGTCGTCAGCACTGAGAGCGACAAGATCAAGCAGGCGCGCAAGTCTATGCTGGAGTTGCTGCTCGGCAACCATCCCCTAGACTGCCCCGTCTGCGATGCGGGCGGCGAGTGCGAACTGCAGGACATGACCTTCAAGTACGGCGCCGCCGAGTCCAAGTTCATCGAGCTCAAAAACCACCGCGACGAGCAGCAATGGTCGCCGGTGGTTTACTTCGACCGCCCGCGGTGCATTCTCTGCTATCGCTGCATCCGCGTGTGCGGCGAAGGCATGGACGTTTGGGCGCTGGGCGTTCACAATCGCGGCAGCAATTCGATCATTGCCCCCAACAAGGAAGATCATCTGGAGTGCGAAGAATGCGGCATGTGCATCGACATCTGCCCAGTCGGCGCGCTGACCTCAGGCGCTTATCGGTACAAAACGCGGCCCTGGGAGATGAAACACGTCGGCACTGTCTGCACGCACTGCGGCGACGGCTGCAAGACCACGCTTGGGGTGCGGCGCGCCGATACCGGCATGCAGATCGTCCGCGGCGACAACCGCGATAAGAGCGGCATCAACGGCGACTTCTTGTGCATCAAGGGCCGTTACGCTTTCGACTTTGCCCACCATGAGGATCGCATCCGGCAACCGCTCATCAAGCGTGAGGGTAAGTTCGTTCCTGCGACCTGGGAGCAAGCATTCGAACTCATTGCCTCGAAGTTCAAGGACGCCCTCACCGAGGGTGGCCCGGCTTCTGTCGGCGTCATCGGTTCGAACCGTACCAGCAACGAAGAAAACTACCTGCTGCAGAAGTTCGCGCGGCTGGTGTTAGGCACCAACAATATCGATCACCACCGCACCGCCGACTTCCCGGCTTTCGCGTCTGCCCTGGCTGGAAAGAGCAACGCGACGGCCAGTATGAGAGACGTCTTTAACGCGCCCGCCATGCTGCTGATCGGCAATGATCCCACGGAACAGCATCCTTTGCTGGCATGGCTAGTCCGCACTAACGTCCGCCTGCATCGCGGCAAGCTGTACGTCGTAAATTCTTCGCCAATCAAGCTGCATCGCCAGGCCGCGTCATTCGCGCAGATTACTGCCGGCTCGGAAGGAAGCTTCGTGCAGTTTCTCGCCGGAAACGACGGTGCGGCCGATGCGGTTGTTTCGTCTCAGCTCACGCGCGAAGCGCTGGCGCAGATGCGCGCCGCGCTGCAGAACGAGCAGGGGCTGGTCATCGTCTTTGGCTCTGAGCTGCGCGGACAGGACATCAAGACGCTGGTTGACTTCGGGCTGGCGCAAGGCGCGAAGTTCATTTGCCTGAGCGATTACGCCAACTCACGCGGCGCGGCTGACATGGGCCTCTATCCCGACATGCTGCCCGGCTACGCTCCGGTGTCGAGCGCGACCAGCTTCCACGAAGAGTGGTTGGACGAAATCCCTGCCACACCCGGCTTGAATCTCCTGCAAATGATGGACGCCGCCAAAGAGGGCAAGCTGAAGGCGCTGTATGTTGTCGGCTCCAACCCCATCGCGCGCTACAGCGTCGATCCGTTCGCGCTCTCCAAGAGCTTCGTAATTGTGCAGGACATGTTTCTCACCGAGACAGCCATGATTGCCGACGTGGTTCTGCCGGTTGCGAACGCGTACGAAAAGGCAGGAACATACACTAATACTTGCGGCGACGTGCAGATGCTGAAAAAAGCAGGAGAGTTCGCGGGCGTTCGCACCGACTTCGAATGTATCTTGCGCATTGTGGGTTCCATGGGGTACGACGTGCGTAAACTGGTGCCCTTCGGCGGCGGAGGCACGCGCGCCGACATGGGCCAGACACGCGGAGCGCAATCGGGCGAGGCCGATCAGCACGCGGTATGGCTTACCGAGCACAATCTCGAACCCAAAATGAGCCCGTTCGATCCCGCCGCCATGCTGGACGAGATCCAGCGGTTGGTGCCGGGCTATGACATCTCGCGGCTTGGCTTGCTCTCTGGCCACGACGAGCACACACAACTGGTGCAGATCACCGGTGCGACCGGGCAGGGAAATCCGGAGTTGGTGTTTCCTGCGAATGACACGCTGTTTACTTCGGGAACTCTGGGCCGGTATTCGGCTACCTTGAACACGGTGATGGAGCGCTACTCCGCACCGGCAGATCTGGAACTGGCCGCAGGTTACGATCCTTCGGCCAGAATTGGCGGCGGCTAGGTTCGGCTCCTAGTTTTGTTTTGCTGTGAGAATCGTATCTCTAAATGGGCATTGGAACCTTCATCCTCGTTTCGCTGGTCAAGATCGTGGTAGCGGTCCTGGTGCTGCTGACCGCCGTCGCGTATACGACGCTGCTGGAGCGCAAGGTCGTTGCCCACATGCAGAACCGCTGGGGACCGTCGCGGGTGGGGCCCTTCGGCATCTGGCAGCCGCTCTGTGACGGCTTAAAGTTTATCTTTAAGGAAGACGTCACACCGCCCTTTGCCAACAGACCTTTATACCTCTTGGCCCCCGTCATTGCTCTGATCACAGGGCTGTCCTCCATCGCGGTCATTCCCATCGGTCCATGGATCTCTCTGGGCTCCATCCATACTCCGCTGCAGATCACCGATGTGAATATTGGCTTGCTTATCATTCTGGGGATTACCTCGATGGGAGTTTACGGAGGGGCTCTGGCAGGCTGGTCATCGAACAGCAAGTATTCGATGCTGGCCAGTTTGCGCGGTGCAGCGCAGATGATGAGCTACGAACTGGCGCTTGGCCTGTCGCTGATCGGAGTGCTGATTCTGGCCGGCAGCTTCAGCTTGCGCGACATCGTGGAGGCGCAGTCGGGCACGTGGCTGGGGTTCATCCCCAAATGGTTTTTGTTCAAGGGACAGATCGTCGCCTTCTTCATTTACATCATGGCGGCCTATGCCGAGACCAATCGCATTCCGTTCGATCTTGTTGAGGCGGAAACAGAACTGGTGGGTGGCTATCACACCGAGTACAGCTCCATGAAGTTTGCCATGTTCTTTATGGCTGAGTACGCGAACATGTTCACGGTGGCCTGTCTGGCTTCGATTCTGTTCCTCGGAGGATGGTCGGGACCAGTGTTCGGTCCGCCAATCGTGCAGTCACTGTTACCGGTTTTTTGGTTTGCCGTGCGGGTTTTCGCTTTCATCTTTATTTACATTTGGGTCCGCGGCACGCTGCCGCGTTTCCGCTATGACCAGCTCATGGCCTTCGGGTGGAAGTTTCTTCTGCCGCTGGCCATCGCGAATATTGTGGTCACCAGCCTGGTCGTGGCGCTGACGTAACGCGGCGAATCTAATAAGTCCCCCATCAAGGGCAAGTGAGGGGAGCATGGCATTTCAGAGTTTCGAGGAGGTCTGGGCGGCGCTGGGCCGCCTCTACAGCAACATAACGCGCCTGGAAGAATCGCAACAGCGAGCGGCGGCGCAGCATGCGGAACAACTTGCACAAGCGGCGGCGCAGCATGCGGGACAACTTGCACAAGCGGCGGCGCAGCATGCCGAACAGCTTGGCCAAGTGACCGAGCGGATAGACCGCGTTACCGAACGCATTGATCGTCTCACTTCAACCGTGGCAACTTTGGCGGGAACTGTGGCACAACTGGCCACCGTCACGGAATCTCA
>JBKQKT010000450.1:0-3706 GCA_052147365.1 Candidatus Korobacteraceae bacterium
AACCACAAGAGGACAAGGCGGCGTTCCCGCGATATCAGAATTCAGTTACAGGAGAATTAACTTTGAAGATGTGACCGATAGGCAGGAGAGGAATCTAATTGAATTGATAGTACGTTGCCCCGCCAGCGACAGGTCATCACTCATCGAGATCATCCCTATCCAGAAAATCAACGAAGCCTACGAACGCATGCTGCGCAGCGACGTGAAGTATCGCTTCGTGATTGATATGGCGTCGCTGAAGTAGGTTCCCTTAGGTAGCAGCAAAAAGCCCTCCCTGCGGGGAGGGCTTCTCTATCAGTGAGCTTCGGTCTTACCGCAGCGCTTCCATGCACTCTTCCAGCACCTCGCGCGAGGGGCGGGTGACGTTCTCCGGCAGGGTAGTCAACGGCTGGTCGGTCATGTTGATCATGTCGATGAAGTTGGGCGCGGTGGTGTTCACGTAGAGGACCCCAGTTAATACCTCTTCGGCCGCATGGGACTCCATGACGCGCCGGATGGCGCCGATTTTGTCGGTGGGATCATATTCCTGCTCCAATTTGTGCAGGCGGAGCGACGAGCCATCGTGCATAGTGACACTGAGAGCCGCCCCCTCGTCGTACTCGACATCGATCTCGTGGAAGTGAGGAACAAAGTTCAAATCGTGCAACGGCTCCTCGTGGTCTTTCACGAACTTGTACGACTTGGTCGAACCCTCGTGATCATTGAAGGTCGTGCAAGGAGAAATCACATCCAGCAGCACCGTGCCACGATGGGCCAGTGCCGCCTTCAACATCGTATGCAGCTGGCGCTTGTCGCCCGAGAAGGAGCGCCCTACAAAGGTTGCGCCTAGCATGATGGCCAGCGCGCAGGTATCGATTGGCGGCAGATCGTTGATGACACCAGTCTTCAGCTTCGACCCCAGATCAGCGGTGGCCGAAAACTGGCCCTTGGTGAGACCGTATACGCCGTTGTCCTCGATGATGTAAATGATCGGCAGATTGCGCCGCATGAGGTGCACGAACTGGCCGATACCGATGGAAGCGGTATCGCCGTCGCCGCTGACGCCGAGCGCCACAATCTTTGAGTTCGCCAGCACCGCGCCGGTCGCAACCGACGGCATGCGCCCGTGGACTGCGTTGAAGCTGTGCGAGCGGTTCATGAAGTACGCCGGGCTCTTGGATGAGCAGCCGATACCCGACAGCTTGATCACGCGCTCCGGTTGCACCCCCATCTCGTAGAAGGCCTCAATGATGCGCTCGGAGATCGTATTGTGGCCGCATCCTGCGCACAACGTGGTCTTGCCGCCGCGATAGTCGAGTACCGTGAGCCCGATACGGTTCGTCTTCGGCTGGGGCGGCGGTGCCGTCGTGGTCGCCATTTACTTGCCCTCCTGGGAGATGATGTCGTCGGTAACTGAACGCGCGTCAATCGGCAGCCCGTTGTAGTGACGCACGCTGCGCAGCCTGGCGATGTCAGGCACCGCAATATCGAGCTTCAGCAGTTGCAGCATCTGTCCGTCGCGGTTCTGGTCAATAACGTACACGCGCTTGTGCGTTGCGATGAATTTGTGCGTCTCGGAGGTGAAAGGATAGGCGCGCAGGCGCAGGTAGTCGGCCTTCACGCCATATTCGCTCTGCAACTGATCGAGCGTCTCCACTACAGCGTGATGCGATGTACCGTAAGCGATGATGCCCACCTCGTTGCCTTCGTCGCGCACGATCTCCGGTCTCGGAACCAGCGTGCGCGCAGTGTCGAACTTGCGCGCCAGGCGGTCCATGTTGTTGGCGTAGTCGTCGGGCCGCTCGCTGTACTGCCCCTTCTCGTTGTGCCCGCTGCCACGCGCGAACCACGCTCCGCTACGATGCTCGGTGCCGGGGAGGGTGCGATAGCCGATGGCGTCGCCATCCACGTCCTTATAGCGCTCGAAAACGCCCAGCCTTTCGATATCCTCCGCCGTCAGTACCTTGCCACGATTTTGCGGCTTCCCGGGATATTGGAACGGCTCTGACATCCAGTTGTTCATGCCCAGGTCCAAATCGGACATTACAAAAACCGGCGTCTGCAACTGTTCGGCAAGATCGAAGGCCTCGCTGGCCATGCTGAAACATTCGGCAGGATTGCACGGGATCAACATGACATGCCTGGTGTCGCCGTGCGAGAGCTTGGCCACAAACTCGATATCGCCTTGAGCCGTGCGCGTCGGCAGACCCGTTGAAGGCCCAACCCGCTGGATGTCCCAGATCACGCCGGGAATCTCGACGTAGTAGCCCAGTCCCGCGAACTCTGCCATGAGCGAAATGCCCGGCCCGGCGGTAGCGGTCATCGAGCGTGCGCCGGCCCATCCTGCGCCCAGCACCATGCCAATCGCGGCCAGTTCGTCCTCCGCCTGCACGATGGCGAATGTCGCCTTGCCATCCGGCCCGATGCGGTACTCCTTCATGTAGTCAATCAGCGTCTCCACCAGCGACGACGACGGCGTAATTGGATACCACGTCACCACCGTTACTCCGGCAAACATGCTGCCCATCGCCGCAGCGGCGTTGCCATCGATGATGATCATGCCCGCCGTCTTATCCATGCGCTCAAGCGTGAAGGGGTCGGCCTTGGCGAGCGAGGCCGCGGCGTAGTCATAACCAGCCTTCGCGGCATTCCAATTGAGATCGGCAGCCTTCACCTTCTTCGCGAACTGCTTCCGCAGTGCCTTCTCCACTTCGGCCATGTCGAGATTGAGCAGCTGCGCCACCACGCCGACGTAAATCATGTTCCTGACCAGCTTGCGAAGCTTGGCCTCCGGACAAACCACAGCGCAGAGCTTGTCGTAGGGCACGGCGTAGAACGTCAGATCGGAGCGCAGCTGGTTCAGCTTCAGCGGTTCGTCGTACAGCGCGGCGGCTCCCGGGGCCAGAGACATCACATCTTCTTTGGCCGTCTCGGGATTCATCGCCACCAGGAAGTCAATTTCCTTCTTGCGCGCGATGTAGCCTTTCTTACTCGCCCGAATCGTGTACCAGGTAGGCAGTCCGGCGATGTTCGAGGGGAACATGTTCTTGCCGGAGACGGGGACGCCCATCTGAAAGATGGTGCGCAGCAGCACCGTGTTGGCGCTCTGCGAGCCCGATCCGTTTACGGTTGCTACTTGTATGCTGAAGTTATTAACGACGGACGTTGGCAAGGCGTCGCGCTCGGCGCCGTGTACTGCAATCTCGGTTGTGGCCATCCATACCCCTTAATAATGATTGATGCGGTGGCGGGAATAACGTTTCATTATAGGGCAGCAACCAGTTCGGCGGAAATGGAAGGCTCAACCTGAACAGGACTTTACGCCGGGGCGGTCGCGTCCTCTTCCACCGTCTCGAAGTACCGTGCTATGTTGCGGAACTTGTTGTAACGTGCGTCGAGCAGCTCCGTGATCGGTATCTTCTCCAATTCGCCCAGGTGCGTTTCCAGGGCGTCAGCCAGGAAGTTGGCCGCTGCGTCGTAGTCGTTATGCGCTCCCCCGGGCGGTTCGGAAATTACCCCATCGCAAAGACCCAGCTCCTGATTGTCCTGCGCGGTGATACGCATCGCTTGTGCCGCCAGCTCCCGCTTGCCGGCATCACGCCACATGATGGCAGCGCAACCCTCGTGCGAGATTACGGAGTAGAAGCTGTTTTCCAGCATCAGCACAGGGTCGGCTACATCGATACCCAAAGCGCCGCCGCTGCCGCCTTCCCCGGTGATAACCGCG
>JBKQKT010000451.1:0-3408 GCA_052147365.1 Candidatus Korobacteraceae bacterium
GATTCACTCTTCTGGTCCGGGTTCGATCCCGGATACCCCTCCAGCGCCGGCAACGTGCTGGCGCTGGTCAGTAACAGAGCGAAGATCAGTGCCTTACCCATAAGACAGTCTCCCTTCAACGGTAGTCAAGCTACGTCGGCCGGACACACGTTGACACTACCGCCCTCAGGCATCAGCCTGTAAGCGTTCGCCGTGGGACCGCGCGGACACTGTTGACCTTCGGATGAAGCCAGCCAAGCAACGCGATGCGGGATTCACATAGCTTTGCACGTATCGGCAATATGCTTCACGCTCTGCACCTTGAAAACTCGCTGCTCTTTGGCGCTAGATTCAAGGCCCTCCTGCGAGGTATCGGTGGTCTTTATCGTCGGCGTGCCGGTGATCTCGACGGTGTGGCCGACATGTTCCGCGATAGTCTTGGCGTTATAGCCCACAAGGTGGTACTTCTTTCCGCCGCTGTCGGTGAGGTAGAAATAACCGGCATTCCTCGAAAGGCACCCGGTAATCGTGGAACTGGCTGCGGCGGAAGATTTGCCCATATTGTCTTGCGCCTGCAACCAGGCGGCAGAGAGCAGTAGCACCACTGTAAGCATCAGCGTCTTGCGCATGGAATCTCCTTTAACCACTACGAAAGTTTGTACCTCGCCTATGAGGCCTGACCGCTATAAGGAAAATGCTCTAGGATAATAAACCTTCCACGACACGATAGCTATCCGCCAGCGCGGCGTCCAGCGCGGCGGGGTCTTTGCCGCCTGCCTCGGCCATGTCGGCGCGCCCGCCGCCGGAGCCGCCAACCTTCCTGGCGACCTCTGCGATCACCTTGCCTGCTTGCACGCGCGAGGTCAAGTCCTTGGTGACACCGACGATGAGCGCGACCCTGCCGTCGCTGACCGAGCCCAGCACAACCACGCCCGAGCCGATCTTGTTGCGCAGGTTGTCGATGAGGGTGCGCAACTGCGGCCGCTCAAGATTGTCGGCGCGCGTGGCCAGCACCTTGACGCCCTTCACTTCACGCACGTTCTCAGCCGCCGATTGGACCGACGAGGAAGCCGACTTCATGCGCGCCTGCTCCAGCTCTTTGCGCAGCTTCTTCAGCTCTTCCTCGCGGCGTTCCAGTTCGTGCTTCAGCGCTTCTGCCGGAGACTGGTCATCGCCCCCGCGCACCAGCGTGGAGACGACGTTCTCCAGCTCATGGTCTTTGCGGAAGTGCCGCAGCGAGCCTTCGCCGGTGACCGCCTCCAGGCGCCGCACGCCGCTTGACACGCTGCCTTCCTTCAGCACCTTGATGAGCCCGATCTCGCCCGTAGCAGCGGTGTGCGTGCCGCCGCATAGCTCGGTCGAAAAGTCGCCGATGCGGATTACGCGCACCCGGTCGCCGTACTTTTCGCCAAACAACGCCATCGCCTTGTACTCGTTAATGGCGACGTCGATGGGCACGTCGGGAATCTCCTCCACGCGGTCGTTGCGCAGGACTTCTTTGTTAGCGAGGTCCTCGATGTCCTGCAATTCCTCGTCGCCGACCGAGGCGAAGTGCGAAAAGTCGAAGCGGAGATGCGAGGGGTCGACCAGCGAGCCCGCCTGCTTCACGTGCTTGCCCAGCACCTCGCGCAGCGCGGCATGCAGCAGGTGCGTGCCGGTGTGGTTGCGCATGGTCGAGCGGCGGACCTCCTGATCAACCACCGCATCAACACAGTTCCCGGGAATAAGAACGTGCTTTGCTCGCACTCGATGCGCTCTCACCCCTTGAACGGGGAAATAGCAGCCAAGAACATCTGCGACGACGGTCTGATGATCCGACCCGAGAAACCATCCGACATCCCCGACCTGTCCCCCTGACTCGGCGTAGAAAGGACTTCGGTCAAGAATGACGTCGGCGAGTTCTCCGGCCTGTGCACCTTGTACACTTCGCCCGTCTTGCACCACAAACAGAATTTTGCAATTTGGTAAGGTTAGCGTCCGATAGCCCTCAAACTCAGTGGGTGGCACGTTGACGTAAAAACCGCTGGCGCTTTGTTTGGAGCCCCCCCTCCATGATGCTTGCGCGCGGCGCCGCTGTTCTTCCATAGCGGCGTCAAAACCGGTTGCATCGAATTGGATGCCTTGATCGCGACACGCGTCCTCTATGAAGTCACGAGGAAGGCCGAAGGTGTCGTAAAGTTTGAAGGCTTTCTCGCCGGAATAAACCGGTCTGAGTCGGGGCTTGAACCGGCCCCAACTCTCGGGCGTGACCTCGTTTCCAAACACCTTTCGTGTTTCATCGAGAGTAGCTTTCGGTTTGAGTGCTAAGTTTCGCTCGAGAACCAGCGGCGCGAGATCCTCCTCTAGCCGCTTGAGTCCGAGATCGAGAGTATGAGCAAACCTTCTTTCCTCCTCGTAAACCGTTTTTTCGACCTGCTCCATTGATTCCAGCAGCTCTGGATAAGGCATTGCGTACGTAGGTTGGTTCATCGCATTGATGACAACTGGAACCATTCTGTGAAAGAAAAGGTCGTTCTGCCCCAGCAATCGCCCATGCCGAATTGCGCGACGAATGATTTTGCGCAGCACATAGCCGCGCCCTTCGTTCGACGGCAGCACGCCATCAGAGATGAGAAAGGTTGACGCGCGGGCGTGGTCGGCGATCACGCGAAGCGATGCGGCCTGATGATGCCGCTCGTCCTCGTCTTCCTTCTTCAGTTCCTTGTCGAGCTGTGCGCCGGTCAACTCGGCCGCGCGCCTGATCAGTGGCACAAATAAATCCGTGTCATAGTTCGAGATCACGCCCTGCAGCACGGCGGTCACGCGCTCCAGCCCTGCGCCGGTGTCAATCGAAGGCTTGGGCAGCGGCGAAAACCTTCCGTCGGGCTGCTTGTCAAACTGCATGAAGACCAGGTTCCAGAGCTCGACGTACCGCCCGCAGTCGCAGCCGAATTGGCAGTCGGTGTGTCCGGCATCGCTGGCGGCGGGGCCCATGTCGTAATGGATTTCGCTGCACGGGCCGCAGGGGCCGGTGTCGCCCATCATCCAGAAGTTGTCCTTCATGCCGAACTCGTAAATGCGTTCGGGGGCAACGCCGGTCGCGAGCCAGTGCTGGTAGGCCTCGTCGTCGCGCGCGATGCCTTCTTCGCCCTTGAAGATGGTCACGTAGAGCTTGTCTTTCGGAATCCCGAACCACTCGGGCGAAGTGACCAGCTCCCACGCGTACGCGATGGCTTCCTTCTTGAAGTAGTCGCCGAAGCTGAAGTTGCCCAGCATCTCGAAGAAGGTGTGATGGCGATTGGTGAAGCCGACGTTCTCCAGGTCGTTGTGCTTGCCGCCGGCACGCACACACATCTGCGATGAGGTGGCGCGTGAATAGTCGCGCTTTTAGATGCCGAGGAAAACGTCCTTGAACTGGTTCATGCCGGCATTGGTGAACAGCAGCGTGGG
>JBKQKT010000452.1:0-3933 GCA_052147365.1 Candidatus Korobacteraceae bacterium
GGCACCGGCTCTCGCGCGCGAATCCTGAGGGCGAGTGGTCGGTTTGGTCAGAACCGTTTGCGGCGCAATACGCCAGTCATGCCCAGGATGCCCGAACCAAACAGCACGATGCTGCCAGGCTCAGGAGTAGTCTCCACGTACTCAAGGGTGAACGCTTCCGATGCGATCGTGCCTACCGTACTCTCGGAGGCCATCGACGGGCAGCCAGCGCCATGGCATCCGGCGCCACTGTTTTCATCCCAGAAGACCGGATCGCCGCTGGAATTGGTCGCGTTCTGCAGGTTGAGCCAATAGGTAGATCCGCTTACTTGGTTTACGTTCAGGCCCGTCACCGTGATTACGTCGATGTCGTAGCCAAACTGGTTGGTGGTGATGAAGCTGTCCGCCAGGGTGCCGTTGTTGACGCTGGCGGTGCCAGAGGCAAACGTCGTCCCGCTGTTCTCACCGCTGGTGATCGACCACTGCACCGAAGTCATAGTGTCGCCCGGGAATTCCCAGACGCCAAACAGGAAGCGGGTGACGGCCGAGCCGTCAGAGACGTAGCTGTCACTGACGATGTAGCCGAAGTTGATGGTCCAAGCGTCGGTGGTGCCGTTGATGGGACCGTTGTCATAAATGTCGTTCACCGTGGCGCCGGCCGGAACTGCGGCCAACGCCAGACAGAGCAAGGCGAGCAAAACACTTCGCTGTGTCATGGCCCGAACCCTCCTTCAGGTTATTTGCGCCGGGTGTCCTACTCACCTTCTCTTGGTTGAGTGGGAGACTCTGTCCCAGATATCTCCTGTCATGGTCGGTACTCGCGGACTTGGGAATTGTAATCCCATGCTCCCCTACATTCGCAAGTAGATGCGTGGGGCGCTGGGCAGCGTGATTGACCGGGCAACAGAACGCATCTTGTTAATTTAGACGTGCCGTAAGTCGGCCATAAGAGCTCTGGGCTTTGGCCCGGGAGTGACCAAAATTTTGCAGGGGCTGAAGCGCTGATCTTTTAGGTCAGCATGCGGCGCGACTAGAAAGGCGTGCCCTGACACAAGGGGAAATGATTTATGAAGATGGGGGTTTTAGTCATCCGCCGTCGGCAATTCAGTCTCCGGATAGAGGGTCAATTGCGGTTCGGGCTCACCCGGCTCTTCGGGCCTTGGGATGGCAGGGTCGATCTTGGTGGGAACGGATTCGGCCTGCCGCTGATACCAAACCGTCGCGCTGGCCATTTGCCACAGCCGCGCACCCAACTGCACAAGCATCACCAGCTCCAGCAGGATAAACGTCGCCCAGATTGCGGTCGGCGGCAGCTTGGTCCAAATTAGAAAGGCTACCAGCACAGTTATCCACGCCACCAGGCTGATGCGGAGGTACATCCGCAGCAATGTGCCCCACTGTTGCCGAGTGATATCGAACGCCTTCACAACGTTGCGCGCCATGCCGCGATCATTCCGCGCGACGGCGCGAACCTTGGCCATGTCAAAGCACAGCCGCACAAAAAGCGTCAGCACGCCGAGAATAATGACGCCTACGAGCCAGATGACAAAGCCCACCTGATCGGCGACGGC
Source organism: Candidatus Korobacteraceae bacterium (assembly GCA_052147365.1). Lineage (GTDB taxonomy): Bacteria > Acidobacteriota > Terriglobia > Terriglobales > Acidobacteriaceae > Bog-257. Next base: position 1,551 of record JBKQKT010000452.1, read on the forward strand.
TCTGTCGCCGAGGTAGTCCGACGCCTTCTCGACGCCCAGGTATGCGTTGCCCAGAAGGGCAAAGAAGATAAGCGATATCAGCGCGAGCCGCACAAAGCGCCAAAAAAAGGCGCCCGACGCCGCGAAAAAGTCGCCGGTGGTAAGCCGAAGGTCCTGACGATAGGCCTCGAGAATCCCACCGCTGACGAACAGCATAAAGACCGCGAACAAGGCTGCGAACAAGTAGGAACTAACGGTGAAGCGGAACAGGTTCACTTCCGGCAACCGCAGTAGCTCATAGAAGATGCCGACGTCGAAGCCCCTGACGAGTTGTTCGCCTGCGAGGCTATGACGCACCGTGTTGTGTAGCTGTCGAGCTGCGGGCAAAGTGCCCAGCGCACCCAACACAACGTTCACCGCGAACACCCACCACCAGACACTCCGGCGGCGCCATGCCAGCTTCGCGCCTGCTGCGACTAATCCTGTGTGTTCGTCTGCCATTCTCACACCAGCCAGCTCAGGATGTGACCCAGCATCTGCGTCAGGAACATCCAGTATGCCGCGATCTTGTGGATTGCCCCGCGCTGTGGTTCGGTGGTGTAGCTGTTGTTCAAGTAATCGCGATCCAGCGCGATTCTGTGGTCGGGATCGATCTCTACGGAATTGATCTGTGCCTTCTTGTGATATACGAATCGGATCCAGCGGTCTTTCCCGTCCCATTGCTCGCGCACGCTCTCGCCGTTGTCGAACTTGATTTCGGCCTCGACCGGGAAAACAAAGTCGCCCTTGCGCTGCAGGATGACCTGGGTTTCGTACATCGTCTCGCCCGGTTTCTCTTCGAGATCCTTCTCGTACCAGTTGGTTGGAGTTGAATCTGCACGCAGCACTGCGTAGTCGAAGACCTGCGTACCGTAAACAGCCTGCTGCCAGTACCAGGTCAGATCGCGAGCGGCAACCTCGTTCACCGTCTTCAGGAAATCTTCCTGCGTGGGATGGGTAAAGCGATACTTCATGAAATACACATGCAGCGCATTCCTTAGCGTTTGCTCGCCGATGAGCGTCTCCAAGGTGAGTAGCATGCAAGCTGACTTGCCGTAAGTGACGCCGCCGTACGAACGCATGCTCATGTCGGTGTAGCTGGGGCGCGCGAGCGAATCGGTTTCGGCGACCGGCAAATAGAACCCTCTTAGGTACGGGGCATCACCCAGTTGTGCGCCCAGCAGGTTCCAGCCACTCGCATTGCGCCCGTACATGTCGTCGAGCACCTTCACTTCGGTGTAGCTGTTGATGCCTTCATCGAGCCAGCCATTCTCGAACTCGTTGGTGGCCACCATTCCATACCAGTACTGGTGACCAAACTCATGCTCGGTGACTCCCTCAGTCTCGTGATCTCCCTTGAAGCTGAACCAATTAGTCCCACCTGTAATGAACGTCGGATATTCCATTCCGCCGGCTTCTTCGCCGCCGTGCGGCGGATCGACCACTGTAATCCGAGCGTACGGGTACGGCCCGTACCACTGGTCGAAGCGCTGCATGCTGCCCTTCAGCGCATCCACGTAGCGCTGCCAGGAACCCTTGTGGCTGGTGTAACTGAGGAGTCGGACCTTCACCGGCCCGACACTACCGTCGAATTCGCTGTCAATCACCTTGAAGTTGGGATCGGCGGTCCAGGCAAAGTCGTGGACATCCTCAGCGTGGAAGGCGACCGTCTTAGTGCCGTTGCCATTGTCTTTGTCGCCGGCCTCGACGCCGGTTGCACCTATGACGTAATTTTCCGGCAGGGTGATCTTGACGTCATAGGTGCCGAAGTCGGCGAAGAACTCCGTCAAGGCGTGGAACTGATGGCAGTTCCACGCGCCATGCCACCAGACTCCAACCTTGGGGAACCATTGTCCAGCCAGCAGGAAGGTGCGCTTGTAGCCGGTGCGCGCGACGACCTCCGGAAACACTGCATGAAACTTGATTTTGAACTGCACATCCTGACCGGGTGCTATCGGTCGCGGCAACTGCACCTCGAAAACGGTCTTGTCGTCGGGATTGCTATCATCGGGCGAGATGAACTTCATCTGCTTCGTCAGGTCACCCATGCCTACGACTTCGAACGAGGTGACTTCATTCGACCCGAAGTTCTTCGGGTCCCAGGTCTCGAAGCGGCTTAAGCGAAACCTGCCATCGCGATGCGCCTCGCGCATCCACGTGGACTTTGGCTGGAACGCGTTCAGGTAAAGATGAAACGGAAACCGGCTCAGCGGCTGGCCGGTGAGATTGCGGTAGGTGAGCGTCTCGGTAGCGTCAACCGCGTGTTGCGCGGGATCGTACCTGGCATCGATCTGGTAAGCCACGACTCTCTGCGAGAGTGGCCCCGTAACCTTCGGGGCAAAGGGACTCTGTGCCACCAGCGAAG
>JBKQKT010000453.1:0-4940 GCA_052147365.1 Candidatus Korobacteraceae bacterium
AAATTAAATCCAACGACTCATGACTACAACAATTTGGTTGCCTCAATGCGAGCGATATTCCAAGAGCTAGACTCCACCCGTGTTGGTCGAGGCGAGTTCTACTCACATGCATTCAGACTTATCGGATTCGGGTTGGCCGTTCCCCTTAACTTCAACCCCTCCGCTATGGGGCCACAGGACCAAGGCGTTGGGGTCACTCTGAGGGGAGTTCGTCTGATGAAGATATTGGGAGATACTTAGGTGTCGAGGCGGTTACGTTGCCAAAGCCGCGGAGCGGCGGCGCGAACCGCAGATCCCTCCGCTCGGGCTAAGCCCTTAGTAATCTATCGAGTACCTATAAGCTGTGTTGAATCTGGAGTTTATAGATGATTGGTTTTCTAAGTTATTAATTCTAAAGAGTTACCAAAAGGGTTGCAATAGGAGCTCAAATGCGCGAAGTCGTAATCGTTAGTTCGGTTCGGACGCCGGTGGGCAAGGCTTACAAAGGAACGTTGCGGGCGACGCGACCTGATGATCTGGCCGCAGTGGCCATCAAGGGCGCGCTGGAGCGCGTGCCTCAGGTCGATCCCAAAGAGATCGAGGATGTCATCCTCGGTTGTGCCATGCCCGAGGCCGAGCAGGGGATGAACGTGGCGCGCATTGCGTCGCTGCGTGCGGGCCTGCCGGTCGAGATCTCGGCCATGACTATCAATCGCTTCTGCTCCTCTGGGTTGCAGGCGATCGCCATGGCTGCCGAGCGCATCATGGCGGGCGGCGCGGTGACGATTGTCGCGGGCGGCGTCGAGTCCATGACCATGATTCCGATGGGCGGCCACAAGGTTTCGGCTAACCCGTGGCTGATCGCTAACTATCCCGATTCGTATCTGTCCATGGGCCTCACAGCGGAGCGCCTGGCGAAGCGCTACAACATCACCCGCGAGATGGCGGACGAGTTCTCAGTGCGCAGCCACAAGAACGCTATCGCAGCGATTCAGGCAGGCAAGTTCGACGACGAGATTGTGCCCGTGCCGGTCAGCTTCACCACGCCGAATGGGAGCAAGCCGAAGCGCACGGATATCGTCTTCAAGATGGACGAAGGCCCTCGTGCCGATACCTCGATGGAAGCCCTCGGCGCTCTGAAGCCAGCGTTTCACGTCAAGGGCACGACGACGGCGGGAAATTCCTCGCAGATGTCGGACGGCGCGGCGGCCGCGGTCGTCATGTCGGCCGAGCGCGCGAGGGCGCTCGGGCTGAAGCCGCTGGCCCGCTACGTCGCATTCGCAACGGCTGGTTACAAGCCCGAAGAAATGGGCGTTGGGCCGGTGTACGCGATTCCCAAGGCTTTGAAGATGGCGGGAATCAAGCTCGACGACATTGAAGTCATCGAGTTGAACGAGGCCTTTGCTGTGCAATCGCTGGCCGTCATCCAGGAAGGGCATCTGGATCTGGCGCGCGTCAACGTTAATGGAGGCGCTATCGCGCTTGGCCACCCGCTGGGCTGCACCGGCGCCAAGCTGACCGCAACGGTCATTCGCGAACTCAAGCGCCGCAACGGACGCTACGGCATGGTGACCATGTGTGTCGGCGGCGGCATGGGCGCTGCAGGCATTTTTGAGAACTTGCAGTAAGTTGATTCACCACGGAGGACACAGAGAGCACCGAGTAAAAGAAAAAAAACAGAGATACAGAGAAATGTGGCATCATTTTGCCGCAAGAATTGTCGATCGAGACTTTGCGGTGCATTTGTAAACTTCTCCGTGTGCTCCGTGCTCTCCGTGGTGAAAAAGATTTTGCAATAAGGAAGGACTATATGGCGACGACAGTATCTGCACCTCCCAAGACCAAAACCACGGGCGGAAGTTTTCTGCTCGAAGATCACAACCTGGACAACGTTTTCACCCCGGAGGATTTTAACGAAGACCAGCAGATGGTGGCGAAGCTGGCAGAAGACTTCGCGACCAACGAAGTCGTGCCCAACGGCGAGAGGATGGAGCACAAGGAATGGGCGGTGGCGCGCGAGCTGCTCCAGAAGGCCGCCGGCATGGGCCTGACCAACGCCGACATTCCGGCTGAATACGGCGGCTCGGACATGGACAAGGTGTCCTCGGCCATCATCTCGGACTTCATGTCGAAGTATGGCAGCTTTATGGTCAGCCTCGGTGCCCACAGCGGCATCGGGACGCTGCCCATCGTATTCTTCGGTACCGAAGGGCAAAAGAAGAAATACCTGCCCAAGCTGGCTACCGCCGAAATCATCGGCGCTTATGCGCTCTCCGAGAGCACGAGCGGCTCCGACGCTCTCAATAGCCGCACTCGCGCTGTGCTGTCTCCTGACGGCAAGCACTATGTCCTCAATGGCGAGAAGATGTGGATCACCAACGCTCACTTCGCCGACCTGTTCACCATCTTCGCTAAGATCGATGGCGAAAAGTTCACCGCGTTCCTCGTCGAGAAGGACTTTCCAGGGTTCTCGGTCGGCGCCGAAGAAAAGAAAATGGGTATCCGCGGCTCATCCACCGCGCCGCTCATCCTCAACGACTGCAAAGTGCCGGTGGAGAACGTGCTGGGCGAAATTGGCAAAGGCCACATTATCGCCTTCAACATCCTCAACGTAGGCCGCTTCAAGCTGGGCGCGAGCTGCGTCGGCGGCGCGCGGAATTCCCTGCAGCATGCCATCGCCTATGCCAAGGAGCGAAAGGCCTTCGGCAAGAGCATCGCTGAGTTCGGCCTGATTCGCGAGAAGCTGGCGCAGATGGCAGCATGGCTTTATGCGTGTGAGGCGATGACGTATCGCACCGTCGGGATGATGGACACGGCGCTTTCTCTCATCGAACACAACCCTGAGGCCGTGCGCAAGGCTATCGAGGAGTACGCGGTTGAGTGCTCCATCATCAAAGTGTCGGCGTCGGAGATGCTTGACTTCGTCGTGGACGAGACGGTGCAGGTATACGGCGGATACGGCTTCGTCGAAGAGTATCCCGCCGAACGCGCCTATCGCGACTCGCGCGTGAACCGCATCTTCGAGGGCACCAATGAAATCAATCGACTCATCATCACTGGATGGCTGCTGAAGCGCGCCATGAGCGGACAGCTCGCTCTCCTGCCCGCCATTAAGAAAGTCATGGATGAGGTCATGGCAGGCCCGTCAGGTGAGGAACTCGAAGGCGTCCTCGCCGTCGAGCGTAAGCTGGTGGAGAATGCCAAGAAGCTTTCCATGCTGGTGGCGGGATCGGCCTCGCAGAAATACATGCAGAAGCTCGCCGATCAGCAGGAGATCATGGGCGCCATCGCGGACATGGTCATCGAGACCTTCGCTATGGACTCGGCCCTGCTGCGTGCGCGGAAGTACGTCGCAGCCAACGGCGAAGCCAAGGCCGCGCACGTGGTGGCAATGACGCAGGTCTATCTGGAAGGCGCATTCACAAAGCTTGAAGCTGCGGCGAAGAAAGTTGTCGCTGCCGTGGCCGATGGGGACCTGCTGCGCACCCAGATGGCGATTGTCCGCCGCCTGGCGAAGCACGAGCCGCCGAACGTCATTGCGCTGCAGGAGAAGGTCGCCAGCCGCTTACTGGAGACGGGGAAGTACGTGACCGCGTAGGCTGGACCACAGAGACAAGAGAAAGCTCAGCATGAATTAGGACGGAGCCTGGTGCTCCGTCTTTTCTTGGTCTTGAAATAGTACAATTTCACCACTGATGCGTTTTCTTGCGGTGACGTTCCTTCCGCTGGCCTTGGCCACCTTGCTGGTTGCACAACAGCCGCCTGCGCCCCCGACAGATAATCAACAGAATGCCGCCCACGCGGTTCAACCCGCTGTGCAAGCTCCGCCGGTCTCTCAATCCTCGCCTGCGACCGCGCCGCCGTCCGAAGGAGCGTTGCCCGCTCAACCTTCAGCACAGGCAAGCGCAATCCCATCGACCATGCCCCCGGGAACATCCATTGTCCCCACGGAGACTCCGAAAGAGCGCGCGCAAGCCCAACGGGCGTTTAAGGAAGGCACCAAGCTCAAGGCCGCGGGCAACCTCGACGACGCATTCGATAGGTTTGAACGCGCTGCCGAACTGAATCCGCATGACGTGAACTACATCACCGCCCGCGAATTCACCCGCCAGCAACTCGTGATGCAGGCCTTGGAACGCGGCAACAAGGCCATGGCGGAAAACAAAGAAATCGTCGCTATGGCCGAGTTCCGGCGTGCCACCGTGTACGACCCAACCAACGATTTCGCCATTCAGCGGTTGCGCGATTCTCTGCCCGTGGACATGCGGCCGGAAAGCCAGGGCATGCGCGTGGTGGAGCAGTCCACCCCCATCGAATTGATGCCTTCGGGGGCGCACCACGATTTTCACTTCCGCGGGGACGCCCGGACGCTACTTACCCAGGTGGCACAGGCCTATGGCGTGGTCGCCGAATTTGACGACTCGGTGCAGCAGCGGCGTGTGCACTTCGACATCGAGGACGTGAACTTCGCCACCGCGATGGACGCTGCGACGCGCGTGACGAAAACGTTCTGGGTGCCGTTGTCATCCCGGCAGCTGTTGTTTGCAGCCGACACCGTTGAAAACCGGCGCAATCTCGAGCGGATGGCGTTGCGCACTTTCTATCTGCCCGACGTCAGTTCAGACCAGCAACTTAACGAAATAATGAACTCGCTGCGCGTGTTGCTCAACCTGCGGTTTATCGCGGCGCAAAAGTCGCAACAGACAATAACCGTCCGCGCCGAGCAGCCCCTTGTGGAGGCTACGGCCCGGTTACTGGAAAGCCTCAGCGGCGGCGGTCCCGAAGTCATGCTGGATATGAAGGTTTACGAAGTCAGCTACACGCTGGCGCGGCAAATTGGAACGGCGTTGCCAACGCAGTTCACCATGTTCAACATCAATCCGTCGCTTATCGCTGGACTCGGCCAAAACGCGCAGAACTTGATTAATCAGCTCATCGCTTCGGGCGGCATCAACCAGGCT
>JBKQKT010000454.1:0-15743 GCA_052147365.1 Candidatus Korobacteraceae bacterium
GACAACCGAAGCCTGAACGATCTAACCCCTGACCCCTGGCCCCTGGTTCACCGCAGCTTCGCGTACTCGGTTTTGGCCTGGATGAGAATGGGCACGTCGGGACCGGCTTCTTTCCAGAGAGTGAGGAGATCTTGATACGACTTGCGGGCGGCTGCCTTGTCGCCCATCATCGTCGGGCCGCCTGTCAGAAGTTGTCAATCATCCAGACGTTGCTATTCGACGTCTCAGCCCGGAAAGCCAGGTACTTGCCGTCGGGGGACGGAAGCGGTGAAACCATCCATTGCCGCCCATCGTTGTGTAACAGGGAGTGGGCGTTGCCGGCAAGCGTAATGTGCAGCAGTTTGTACGAGTCCGGGGCATAGGTGGTCGCAAAGAAGCTCTTCCCATCAGCTGCCCACGCCACCGACTGAAGAGGTTCCCCCCTCGGCTCAACGGAGAGCTCGCGCCAGGTGCCGTCCGCCAGTGTTAACAGCTCGACCCGTCCTTCGTACTTGTCCGCATCAACCAACGCAATGCTTGAGCCATCTGGGGAAAGACCCCAGCCCATATACGCCCCGAAAACTTTGATTTTCCCTATCTGACTCCCTTCTCCGCGGAGTGGGTCTAGTGAGTAGAAAATCAGGTCCTTACCTTCCAGCAGGCCCAGCACGCAGGGAAAGCTGGCTTGCGAGTTTGAAGAGCACGCGAAGTCGTCTAACCCGTAGTCGTCAAGGCTGAGTCGGAGCACCATCTCTGGCGACCCGCCGCCGACAGCACGGCGCATCAGCCGAACCGAATCAGCAGACGTCGCAGCCGCGGGACGAGATTCGGATTCCCAGTACAGAAACCACGAACCATCTGGACTCATTTGCCCGCCGTACACGTCTCCCGAGGCTGAGACGACCATTTCTGCAACGGTCTCAGTGGGCCCCTGTTTGAAAATCTCGCGTCTGCCATTCCGGCTTGAGCCGAAAAGAATGGCGCGACCATCGCGCGTCCAAGCACTAGCCTCGCTACCCCGATCATCGAGTGTCAAACGGTGGGGTGTCTTCATACTGGTCCCGTCTGGGGCAAGATCACCCAAATACACGTCCAACCAAGGTCGTTCTTTCAGCAGGGCCAAATGCTTACCGTCTGATGTGATGGTGAGATCCCTTGGCAGAAACTCCGTCCATTGTGTCAGCTGTCCAGGCTTGCCAGCGGCTTCACCGGTGCGAGGATCCACCCGTACTTGCCACAAGCTGTACTTTGTCTGGGAATACCGTAATGCAGTGCCCTCAGCTACAGTGAACAGCAAGCGCCAGTCGGGAGACCAACCTCCAACGAACCATTGGGTCGCCCCGAGACTAAGTGTGTTCGACTCGGACAAGCCGGATTCAGCCACAAGGGTCTTCCCGGCTCCACTGCCGTTGGCGGGACGAATTTCGATGTCAGCACTCCAGGAGCCCTGTTCCGTCTTCCGTACCCTGCCATATGCGATCCAATGGCCATCCGGCGACCAGACCGGACTCATCAGTTGTTCCTGACCTTCCGCCACAACCAGTTTCCGCGGCGGCTCGCCATTAGCCCCGCCGATCCACACTTCCTTCCATTGCCGGCCAAGCTCCCCAGTCGTGAAGGCTATCATCCGCCCATCCGGCGAGATTCCCGTGCCCACGCCATGACGATATAACAAGTGCGCTTCCGCCCCTCCCAGTATCGTGATTACCCAAGTGTCCAACTCGCCGTTCGCACCGTCCACATCGGCCAGCAACTTCTCACCGCCCGGGAACCAGCACAAGTGATTAATCCGGTTGCGTAGCTCGACGGGCAGAGTGATGGGACGAGTTTCGCCAGAATCGATGGAGCGCAGGTAGAATCCCGTCCGGTCCTGATAAGCGATGTACTTGCCGTCCGGGGAAATAGCTGCGGCTGTCACGTCATCGTCCTGAGGATTGGCCGTTAGCTGGCGCTCTGCCAGCTCTTTGGACGGCCCGAGGCGTCGCCATAGCAACCCGACAATTGCAAGGCCAGCCAGCAACGTCACCAACGATGCTGCCAGCCACAGCCGCCGGCTGCGCCTTCCGTCCCGCGGAGCGACAGCTCGCCCCAAATCCGAGTCCCGTTTCCAGCATTTCAAGTCGCTGCCTAGCTCGGCAGCAGTTTGGTAGCGCCGCCCGCGGTCTTTTTCCAGCGCCTTGTTGATGATGATCTCCAGCTCCGGTGGGAGTTTTGAATTCAGGTCGCGAACTGGGGCCGGTAGCTGGTGCACGACCGCCTCGTGCACGACTGCCGCAGTTTCTCCGCTAAAGGCGCGCTGGCCAGTTGCCATCTCGTACAGCACTAATCCGAAGGAGAACAGGTCGGTGCGCGCGTCCAGCTCCTCGCCACGAACCTGCTCCGGCGACATGTACCCAGCGGTGCCCATCGCCAGGCCGGTGCGGGTGAGAGCAGTGTCGGCAACTTTTGCGCTGTCATCCTCTGGCCCGGGCTGAGGCCCGTTCGGATGGGAAAATGGAGCCGAGACGGCACGACTAAACTCGTGCCCTGATACAAAGCCCGACGCCGCCACAGTCGGCGCCTCCACCGTCAGCTTTGCCAAGCCAAAATCGAGAATCTTTACCACGCCCTTGTTGGTAATGAAGATGTTCATCGGCTTGATGTCGCGATGGATGATGCCTTTCTCATGTGCGGCTTCCAGCCCATCGGCGATTTGAATTGCTATGTCCACCAATCGCTCGGTTGCGACCCGTGTAGCCGGTCCGTTGCCTCGTAAAGCTCCGGAAGCCAGACATCCGCGCAGTGTTTGCCCCTCCAGCAGCTCCATCACGATGAAGGGTTGACCTTCATGCTCCTCAATTTGGTATATCGTGCAGATATTGGGGTGGTTCAGTGACGAGGCCGTTTGTGCTTCGCGTTTGAAACGCTTAAGCGCGGCGGGATCGCCGGCCAGCTCTTCGGGCAGGAATTTCAACGCGACTTGGCGGCCCAACCCCAAGTCCTCTGCCTTGTAAACCACTCCCATGCCGCCGCCACCGATAATCTCCAGCACGCGATAGTGGGAAAGTTTCTTCCCAATCCATCCGCTCGGCTCCGGCGGCGTCGGTTCGGCCTGAATGGAAACGCTGGCATCATCACCGACGGATTGTACCCATTCCACCCGCATCATCAGCCGATAGCCGCGCCGGGCCAGCGTCTCGACGTACTTTGGCTCGTCGGCCGAGTCGCCCAGCGCTCGACGCAGAATCCTGATCGCGGCGTTGATGCTGTGGTCGAACTCAACGATAGTGTCGTTGGGCCACAGCTTCTTCCTGATCTCTTCGCGGGCGACGAGTTCGCCTTCGCGCTCGACCAGCATGCGTAGGATTTGCAACGGTTGTTCCCGCAGGACTGTCTTTTGGTCGCCTGAGCGCAGCTCTCCGCTCTTCAGGTCGAGCTCAAAGACTCCAAAGCGGACGCGAACTGGCTGCGTGTCCTTCATGAAGTTGGGGGAATCCCCGGAATTGTGGGCAAGTTTACTACTGGGGCAGCCATGCACGCTAACCTTGGGATGCCTTCACCCTCGCCGGCTCTCTTGCGTCGAGAATCAGATCACGCGCGCCTGTGGCCGGGTTCACTGACAACGGCGCGCGGCCCTTCTCCGTGGGTGCCACGTTGGTGGTGGTACATGTACTTTCGTAACTTGACTTCGGCAAAATCGGCGATACACTCATTGCTGGAGGCTTAGTGTCTCTACGCTCTGAAGGGGGCGGAACGGTCTTTGACAAATCAGGGGCTAGGGGTTAGTGGATAGTGGAAACAGCGAGCTGCTCTGTGTATTACTTGGTTAACTCCATCTCCGCTGGAGATTGAAGAACGGCTGGGAGTTTGGGATGGCAGGGCCGACTCTTAACTGGTAAGTCCTTTAAACCCAAGATCTTGATATCTAACTCCTTTATTTGCAATATTTTGCGAGGGAAGATTTTTTCAGCCTCTTTGTTTTCAAGATTTTGCTAGGGTATGCGGGGGGGGGAGGGGGTGCGGTTGGGCATCGCCAACTGAGTAAGAGGTTACTGCCAAAATGGGAAATCGGAACGCGTCGATAATATTTTATAAAGTAGTAAATAGCACTGAACCTGATCGCCCGGAGGAGTCCATCCCAAAGAAAAGCAGATTCCTCGCGGGCTGAAGCCCGCTGGTAATGACAAGCAAAGAAAAAGGCCCGGACAAATTCTCCGTGCCTCTGTGTCTCTGTGGTGAACTAACCGCTAGAACTCGTGCTCGCTGTCGACGCCTTTCAGCATCTCCTGCAGGTTGAGCTTCTGCTCTTCCATCTGCTTTTTGAGTTGCTCCATCTGTTGCTGAAGTTGCGGCGTCCAGCTCTTCATGGACTCGTCAACTTGCCGGCGGATCTGATCGAACTCCTGCTGCGTCGGCATCGCGGCCTGAATGTCAGACCGCATCTTCTCGATGTCCTTCTGCTTCAGCTTCATGGACTTCTCGATCTGCTTCTGCATCTTGTCCAGGTCTTCTTGCGAAGGAACCGACTTCTGGATTTCCTTTTGCATCTTCTCGATGTCTTTCTGCTTCAGCTTCATCGAGCGTTCGATGTCCTGGCGCATCTGCTCCATTTCCTGCTCGCTGGGCTTCACGTTTGCCAGCATCTCAGTCTGGCTGCGCGCGAACTCGGGACCGAACTTGTCCATCTCCTGCTGAAAAGCTTGCATCTGGTCGGCAAATCCGGACCAATCCTGGTCTTGGAACTTGGACGTGTCGTGCGACGGAAGGTTGAGTACCAGAGTTTGCTCGTGCTTGTCACGCACCACGGAAACCTGGATCTTGCCGGAGCGAACATGCATCGCGCGGCGCCAATCGGCCATGTCGTGCACGGTCTCGTTATTGACCTTCACAATCACGTCGCCGGCCTTCAGGCCCGCGGCTTCGCCAGGACTGCCTTTCTCGACCGACCGCACCAGAACGCCCTGTCCATGCTGCACGCCGAAATAGTCCGACAATTGCGGACACAAGCTCTCCACCATCACGCCGTGACGCGAAGAGAGCGTAGTGAACGAAGGCACGTCGATGTCAGGAATCGCGATTCCCGGCGGCCCGAACGCCATCGCAGCCGCTGGCGGCAGCGAGCGCGACGCGTGCGCCACAGCGTTCGGCCACGCTCCCAGAGTCACGTCAACGTCCTTCTTCTGAGCATCACGAAGCACTGTCAGTTTCACCGTCTTGCCTGCGGCCGTGGCGTGAATCAGCTCCGACAATTGGCCCGGAGTCTGGATCTTGGAACCGTTGAATCCGACCACAACATCGTTGTTCCTCAATCCCGCCCGGCAAGCGGGACCGTCCTGGTCCACATAAGTCACGAGCGCGCCGCTGGCCTCGCTCAACTTCAGGCTGGAGGCAGTTTGCGAAGAGACCTGCTCGATGCCAACCCCGAGATAACCGCCCGAATGCGGATCGGTCCCGCCACCGAAAGCGGGCTTTGCTTCGGCCGTTACGAGCATCGTCGCGGCCGCGATCCAGATAACTATGATTGCCAACTTCATCGATGCGTGATTACGCATATTTCACCAACCCTATTCTAGCGACACCGCTTAAAACTGATCTGCCCCATGGTCGTGCGGATCCTTAGCATCGGACCGCCGCCATTCAATATCCCTTCCGCCGACACTGCCTTTGGACCGTAATCACCACCGGTTGTGGCGATCTTCAGCTGAGGGAATTCGGAGATAATGCCTCTTCCGCTTGTCATGTCGGATGAGGCGTGTACCGTGACCGGAATGCTGGCGGGCAGACAGACGGAAACGTCACCAGCAGCCGTATGCAGCGATGAGTCTGTGAAGACACCGTGATTGCCCACGAACGCAACTGTGATCGGGCCGGCTCCGGTTTCCACCTGCGCCCCTTGGCCCAAGTTGTACAGTTCCACGCTGCCGCCGCCGGTCGAGACCTGCACTCGTCCGTTGGCGCTGGCGAGGCGCACACTGCCACCACCGGTATCGGCACGCACGGTGCCACTGACATCTCCGAAGTAAAGATTCCCGCCGTCCGTGCTGGCACGCAAGTCGCCGTCGCATTTGCGCACTTCGATGCCTCCGCCGCCGGTCGTGATGGTCGAGCCTTTAACCGTCCCGATGTACACTTTGCCGCCGCCGATGCTAACCTGCGCCTTTCCGGCAATGTTATTGATATGCACGTCGCCACCGCCGCTGCTGAGTATGAAGTCCGCTCCCAGATTGCCGCCCTGAACAGCGCCGCCCCCTGAAGAGATCGTGACCGGTCCATTGAGGTCGTCCAATTTAACCGCACCACCGCCGGTGGTACCAAGAATAGTGGCTGTGATGGAGTTCAAGCTGAGCGCACCGCCGCGGGTCTCCACTCGCACCTGTTCGAGTTCTCTTGGAACCTGCACCACGAATTCGACATTGAAGCGGTCCAAGTTTCTGCCCAAGAGCCTGCCTTCGATGGAATCTCGCTCGGCAGTCCTGGCCACCGAAATACGAAGCTGCTCAAATTGACGGCGCGCAGCAGCCTCGGTGGGAGCGAAGGAGCGCTTGCGAATCGTGTACGTGATGTTCGCCGAGTTGCCCTGCACCTGGATGGAGCCCATGTCCGTGTTGACTCGGATTTCGCGACCCATTGGCATGGCCCCGGTGGTTTCTTCGACCCACGAATGGCCCTCGCGATAAACCCGCGACTGTTGCGCGCAGAGCGGAACGGCAGCGGCCAGTGCAAGAAGCACGATTGCTGACTTCCAGTTGTTGTTGCCAGCGGCACGCCCGTGAGCAAGTATGCGACATTGCGTCGTCGTCATTGCCGCTTTCAAGAAACCCTGGTCCAACCTTTCCTCATTTCCGGGAGCGTACAAGAATTTAGGACACCATTCTCAGTCAATGACGGGCATCGAGGCCAGCATGCGCTTGGACTCGGTGCGAATGTACTCGCTGGGATCTTCCCTGGACAACTGCTGAAGCGCCATGCGCACGCTGCTGTCAGCACGAACGGGATCGAGCGCATGTAGCGCGCCGCTGCGGACGCCAAGGTTGCTGTCGTTCAGCAGGGCCTCCAGAACCGCGTTGCGAACGCGGATGTCGTCCTTCACAAAGGAGCCTAGTCCGTCGAGCGCCATCAGGCGCACGCCGGGATTGCTGTCGTAGCGGAGCGCATAGGTCAGCGTCTCACGGACCCGTGGGTCATCGGCCTTGCTGGTTAGCGCGTCCACGGAATTCAGGCGAACGCCGGAATTTTCGTTGCTCTTAGCGGCGTAAAGCAAGAGGTCTTGAACTTTGGGATCGGACACCGACCCTTGGACGGACTCGGGAAGACGCTTATCATACTGCACTCTCACTTTGTCGGTGCCGGGTTCCTTCTCGATGGAAGTGATGCCGCCAATCATCGAAGCCTCCGCCGGGCTACTTGCGACGGTGCGGGGAACTTGCCCTTTGCCCATGGCGCTATACATAGCGCCTATACCGCCAGCGAAGCCAATGAGAAAGAGCAGTGAGGCCAGTGCCGGCGAGAAGCGCACCTGGCGCAACCATGCAGTGGGGTCGAACGCGAACCGATGGTACCAGGCTCGATGCTGCTGAGCGGTCTCCAACGACTCCTGCAGCAGCATTCGCGCCGCGGCCAGAAAGCTGGCGGAAGGCTCTTCCACCGGCAATTCATTCATCTGTGCCTGAAACTCCCGCTGCTCGGCAACCTCGGCGGCACAGTTCTGGCATCGTGCGATGTGCTGTTCCAATTCGTGCCGGGCGTCGTCTGCCAGCTCGTTGTACAGATACAGGGTGACGTTCTGTTGTACCCACTCACAATTCATAGCTCTTGCCTCTCAGTCTGTTGCTTCGCAGAGAGCATCAGCGCATGTCCCTCAATGCCGCCCGTAATTTCTGGGTGCCGCGGAACAGCGTATTCTTCGCGGTCTCTTCCGTTGTATTCAAAATCTCGCCTATCGTCCTCAGCTTCAAGCCCTGGTAGTGTTTCATTTCAAAAACCATACGCTCGCGCGGGGTCAGCTTCTGCAAGGCCTTCGCGATTCGAGCGCCCAGCTCCCGCCGCATCAGATCGCGCTCGGGGCTGGCGCCCGAACGCACATCGGCTACTTGATCGAGCAGATCGTAGCTGCCACCTTCAGAATCCGTGGTGACCCCTGAATCCTCTTTGCGCACTTGCCGCTTGCGCAGAAGATCAAGACACAGGTTGGTCACGATGCGATAGATCCATGTATAAAACGAACACTCAAAACGGAAGTTGTTGATGTTCCGGTAGGCTTTGAGAAAGGCTTCCTGATAGATGTCCTGTGCGTCCTGTTCGGAACGTGTGAGGTGATAGGCCAGACGAAGCACCGCGCCATCGTACTGGCGCACCAACTCCTCGAACGCGGCAGTGTTGCCACGTTGCGCTTCCCGGATCAGCTCCGTGTCATTCATGCGGCTCTGGGCCTGCCCAACCGCCCAACCTCGATCGGTGGGAGTAGAGGACGTTTCGTCCGCCGCTCGCCGCGTCTGAGGAGTGCGGAGCCCCGGGCCAACCGTGAAGGGAACTGCAACCGCTTCGGCCGGCATACTGGTTTCTACCTGGTTTGCAATTGGCAAGCCAATTCTCATGCCTGCAACTACATAGACGGGCACCGGAAGAAACCGTAAGCGGCAATTATAGGCCCTCGATGATACTTACGTCGGAGGAAGGGGGATGGTTCCCGTGCCGACAGGCAAGGCGCTCGCTGCAGCCCTTGGGAACTCGCAATCCAGACCAACGTGGCGGAGCCCCGGATCAAACCCCAATTGAGAGCTGGCTATTGTATCCTTGCCGTTCAGAGCTTTAGCGAGCTGGAGATTACCTCAGAGCACGCCATTCGAGCTAGGCAATTGCCCATGTACCAGCGACTTGATTGAATGGGATGCTCATCGCTCGGGCGCAAGCTAGAGGGCTGGCAAATCAACCGCCGATCGGGTGTTTTGAGAACTACGACTTGCGCCGCATCCGGTATTCACTCTTACGCTTCGGCGCTAGCCTCCTCCGGCAGAACGGCGTCGGCCCCTGCTTCCTTGTTGATGATCACGTTGACCTGCACGGTGACGTCCTTGTGCAGCCGGATGGGGACCTTGAACTCGCCGACGTGTTTCAGCGGCTCGTCAAGCTGGATCTTGCGGCGATCGATGTTGAAGCTCTTGTGTTCAAGTTCGTGCGCAATATCAGCGGACGTGACCGAGCCAAAGAGCTGCTCGTGCTCGCCCGACTTGCGAGTGAAGCTCACTGAAACGCCGGCGAGCAACTCGGCCAGCTTCTCGGCATCGCCCTTTTCGCGGGCAACGCGACGCACCGCCGCGGACTTCATCTGTTCGATAACAGCGCGGTTGGCCGGCGTAGCTTCGATTGCCAGCTTCTTGGGGAGGAGGTAATTGCGGCCGTAGCCCTCGGCTACTTTCACTACTTCCCCTCGTGAACCGAGCTTGGCTACATCTTCCTTCAGGATAACTTCCATGATGTAAAACTCCGTCGAATTCTGTTTTTGAATCTCTGTTCTAGTGGCACGTTGTGGGCGCGGCATTAGAGTCCGCCGGTTGATGTGTCGTTCGAAGGCGCCTCAATATTAACTAGCCACCGATCGCTAGCCGTAAACTTCTACCTGCCTCCGAACGGCAGCAGCGCGATGTTACGCGCCTGCTTGATGGCGTCAGCCAGGCGGCGCTGATGCGGCGTGCATACCCCCGTCAAGCGACGCGGAACGATTTTGCCGGCCTCAGAAACGAACTGCGATAGAAGGCGCACGTCCTTGTAGTTAATGCCGTCGATCTTCTCGACGCAGAACTTGCAAACCTTCTTGCGGCGGAAGAACTTGCGTCCGCCTTCGCGCGGCCCGGCACCAGGACCCGAGCCCGGACGGCCGCCGGGACGAGGTCCGCGTGGACCACCCTCGCGTGGCCCTCCTTCCGGGCGCGCCGCTGGCGCTTCGATGGTTGCTACGCCAGTCTCCGGCGCAACTGTCTTTGTGGATTCGTCTGCCATGATTCTCCTTTAGGCCAGTCCAGGCCCTTATTGCGGCTATTGTCCGCCTCCCAGGCGGACAATGCGTTGCTCATGAATTTGAGCGATGTGCAGCAGGCGAGCGGTGCCCTCGGCAACCTCACCCACATATTTGCCCAGCTCACGGACATCCTTGGTGAGCAGTTCCACCGACTGAGAGAAGGCTTCGTGGCGTTCTACCAGCCGATCCAACCGTTCATCAATAGTCATATCTTTCCCTCTCTGCTGCACGGCGCGGTTTTCACCGATGAACAGACGCGGTGTATCAAACGCTGGCTGGCGCGGGTTCGCCACTCGCGGGAGCCGCCGATTCCTGGGCCGCAGCAGCAGCCTCTGCCGCTTCCGCCGCCGCAGCAGCCTGCCGCCCTTTACCGCGGACCTTGGTATCGCGGATCGCCTTGATCTTCGCCAACCGCTTCTGCTCCTCGTCCACACGAACGGTGAGAAATTTGATGACCGGCTCGGTGACGCGCAGGCGGCGTTCCACTTCCTTCACCATTGCCCCTTCCCCTTCCAGCACCATCAGCATGTAAATGCCGTCCTGGAATTTGCGCACGGTGTACGCCAGACGGCGCTTGCCCATTCGTTCCAGGCTCTTCACCGAGCCACCGGCATTGCCGACTTGCGTCTCGACATTCGAGATGAGTTTGTCCTGGTCCTCGTCCGTCATATCGGGACGGACAATGAACATCAATTCATAAGTACGTTGCATGTGTTCTCCTGGCTATCAGCCTTCAGCCGACTCGCTCTTTGCTATTCGCCATTCGCTCTCCGCGAAAAACTAGTCCGTGGGTCTGAGCCCTTCTTCCGCCTCCACCTTGCGATTGAAGCGGTTCATCGCCGCCTGCACGCCCTCCGCAAGGATGACCTTGACGGCTTCGGCCGCTGTATCCAAAACCTCGTTAATGACCGGATATTGCGACTTCTTAAACTGCGACAGTACATACCTGGCGCCGTCGCCTACCGGATAATCCGGCGCAATTCCCATCCTGACGCGGGTGATCTCCTGTGTTCCCAGTGCGTCAATCACCGATTCCACGCCGTTATGTCCCGCCGACCGCCCCCGGGGCCGAACCCTCAAGGCGCCGAACGGCAGATCGATTTCGTCGTACAGCAGTACCAAGTCCTGCTCCGGTTGCGCCTGGTACTCGCGTACCAGTTCGCGGACCGCGATGCCGCTCAGGTTCATGTAGGTTTCCGGCTTGGCCAGCACTACGTCCTGCTCGGCGAAGCGGGCCCGGGCCGTCTGCGCCCGGCAGTGGCGATTATTCACCCGCACAGCGCATTGTTCCGCGATGCGATCCACCGCCAGGAAACCCATGTTGTGCGGTGTGAACTGGTATTCGATGCCCGGATTGCCGAGCCCGACGATCAGCTTCACAGCGCCTACTTCTTCTTCTCTGACTTCTCGGCTTTTTCGGGCTTCTCGGCCTTCTTCTCGCCACCTTCGGCAGCTTCGCCCTCCACTTCCTGCTTGCCCTTCTTGATGACCTCGGGCTCGGCAGGAGCAGCGGCAACTTCGGCGCCCTCGACCACCGGGGCCGCTTCCACAACTTCCTTCACCGCGACTACGTGCGCAACCGGTTGGTTCTCGTCAGTGACGAACTTCACCTTGCCAGCATGCGGCAGGTCCGAGACGCGGATCACCTGACCGAACATCAGGTTGCTGACATCAGCTTCGATGTGCCCCGGAATGTCGCCGGGCAGACATTCGATTTCGACTTCGCGCAGCAACAGCTCCAGAATTCCGCCCTGCACCTTGACGCCAGGCGCTTCTCCCTTGAGCTGTACCGGCACGCTGACGCGTAACGCCTTGTCCATCGCAATACGCTTAAGGTCGACATGCAGCAATGTGCTCCTGATGGGCTCGTACTGCCAGTCCACGATCATCACCTTAGCCGACGCGCCGTCGAAACTGAGATCGAAAATCGAATTATGTCCGGACTCCGAGTGCAGAATGCGAAGCATCTGCTTGGGATCAACGGCAATGGCCTCTGCCTTCTGCCCGGCGCCGTACACCACGGCGGGAATCAGGCCGCCGCGCCGCACCCGGCGCGCATCATTCTTGGTGCCGCTTTTCCGCGGCTTGGCTTCTACGTTCTTTTCTGCGGTTGCTGTAGCCATAATTAGAGTCCTTTACAAAAACAGTCTGCTGACAGAAGTCTCTTCGTGGATCGATTGAATGGCGCGCCCGATGAGTCCCGCAATCGAAAGCACCTTGATTTTGGGTTCCTTGCGCCCCGCTTCCGTCAATGGAATAGTGTTAGTTACCACCACCTCAGCCAGGTTCGATTGCGAAATCCTCTCGATGGCCGGCCCCGAAAGCACCGCATGCGTAGCGCAGGCGTAGACCTCACGAGCACCCGCATCCAGTAAGGCCTGGCACGTTTTCACCAGCGTGCCGCCGGTGTCGATAATATCGTCCAGGATGAGACACGTTTGGCCTTCTACGTCGCCGATGACGTGCATCACTTCGGTTACATCCATCTCCACTCGCCGCTTGTCCACAATGGCCAGCGCCGAATCCATTTTCTTGGCGAAAAAGCGCGCGCGCTCCACTCCACCCGCGTCGGGCGAAACCACTGTCAGGTCCGGAAACTGTTTCTTCCGGAAGTAATCCACCAGCACCGGTGACGCAAACAGGTGATCCACAGGGATGTTGAAGAACCCCTGAATCTGCGGCGCGTGCAAGTCAACCACTAGCGCACGATCGGCTCCTGCGGTGGTCAGCAAGTCCGCCACCAGCTTCGACGAAATCGGCACCCGCGGCTTGTCCTTGCGGTCCTGCCGCGCATATCCGAAGTACGGAATCACCACTGTGATGCGGCGCGCCGAAGCGCGCTTCAGAGCATCAATCAGCAGCAGCAACTGCATCAGGTGCAGGTCAACCGGATCGCACGTCGGCTGCACTAGAAAAACGTCCGCCCCACGTACGTTCTCCATGATCTGCACGTAGGTCTCGCCGTCGGAGAACTTGGAGATGCACGTCTGACCAAGGGGCATATCCAAGAACGTGCAAATCTCCTTGGCCAGCGCATCGTTCGCGGTGCCGGAAAAAATCTTCCACCGGTCGTCCTGACGTGCCCGCGCCGGCTTACGCTCCCCCTTGGGATCGGCGGCCGGTTGAGCCTTTTTGTCCGACTGCTGTGCAACCGTCGCCGCGCCTTCACCCGGGACGGTCACCGGATTAACTGGGCCTGTCTTCGTTGCTGTTCCCATCGAATCAAATACCCCGCTTAACCTGGTTGAGTTACATGCTGGGTCTTGAAGTACGGCTCTTCACTTTTGGCTCTTAGCTTTTAGCTTCTACCAACTCGAAACTACTGACAACTCTACTGGCAACTTATTTCTGGCTGGGCGGCCAGGATTCGAACCTGGACAAAGTGCTCCAAAGGCACTTGACCTACCGTTAGTCGACCGCCCAGTGAAAGAAGCAGCAACTAGCCGCTTCGCCCTGTCGCCCGCCTTGTGTGAAAAGGAAGGAGCAAGCGAAGTCCGCCTGATCTTGCCCTGACCACTATCCACCGACCATTGCGTTCCAGTACTCATCCCGCGTGAGCGAGGTAGTCGCCACGGCTGCGTGTCCCGCCGTGGTCATCCGCGCCGCCGCAGTTTGCGCTTCTCCGCTCGAAGCAAACAACCCGTATAGGGCAGACCCGGAGCCAGACAGCGATGCAAAACGCGCGCCTTCGCGCTCCAGGACACGTCTCACCTCGCGCAACTCGGGATACTCTGGAAAGACAACGCGTTCGAAGTCGTTCTCGATCCCGGCTCGGACAAGGTCGAGAAGCAGTGTCTCGGCCCGGTCCCCGCCCATCGCGGGAACACCGGATGCAGGCTCGCTCGCAGGTGCAGCTTGCGAGAGAATACTTTCACTCGGCCAGTCAAGTATCCCCTGACCAAGCTTGTTTATTGTACCTGCGGCGTCAGTCCCGGTCAATGCAGCGTTGCGCCCGACCATCTCATCCCACCGCGCAAACGCTGCCGGAGTGGAAACGCCCACCGGAGGCGTAACCACCACCAGATGCATGGTTGGCAGATCTCTCAAGGGATGGACTTCCTCGCCTCGTCCAACACCCAACACCGTTCCTCCTACGAGAAACAGCGGCAGGTCGCTGCCGACCTCCCCGGCAATGCGTAGCCTGTCTTCAGCGGAGAGTTGCGTACCGAGGGCCCGCTCCAATCCAAGCAGGGTCGCTACGCCGTTCGACGACGCTGCACCCAGACCACCTTGCACCGGCAGATTCTTCCGGATCTCGATGAGAACCTTTCCCTGAGCTTGCGTCGCTTTCAGTACGCGCTCCGCCACCTTGTAGCAGGTATTCGACTGGTTTAAGGGGACCAGTGGGCTGGCACATTGAAGCTCGATGCCTGAACCAGGCTGTACATCCACTTGTACGAGGTCATGCAACGCGATGGTTTGATACACCGTGCGCAGCTCGTGGAAACCGTCGGCACGGAGCGGGCCAATCTTCAATCCTAGGTTGATCTTGGCAAATGAGCGAATAGCTATCGACATGAGAATCCAACGGTTAGTGCTCGATAATCAGTGGCTAGTGTACAGATCGTTTCTGGCGACATCATCAACAAAGGACCTACGCACTGTGCGGTCAGGGCTACTGGGCAAGGAGCCGATTGGCCTCGCGTTGGGCATCGCTGAAGTCTTCCGCCAGTCTCCTGGCTTGCTGCGTAGCAGCTTCGGCTTCGGCTGTTCGGCCACTTAGTTGAAGGGCCCGGGCGAGCAGAAGATATCCAAAGGCTGAAGGCTCGATCCCCAAAGCTTTGGAATATGCCTTGATGGCAAGGCCGAGATCTCCGGACTTTTGCGCCACCAGCCCCAGGCTAATCCACGCCCCTACGAACTCAGGATTAACACTCACGGCCTCCTGCAAGTTTTGCTCAGCGTCGGCGTAATCTCCGATGTCTTTGTAGGCGTAGCCAAGATTGTTGTAAGCCTTGGCTTTGAGGTTGGGGTCTCTCGTCAGCTTGATGGCTTTCTTGTACTGCTCGATCGCCAGAGGGGCGTTGCCGCGAGTTTGCTCGTAGATGCCGATGTTCATGTTGCTGACGGCGTCGCCAGGATTGATGGCAGCCGCTGCGCGGAAATGCGGAATCGCCTCGTCCATCTGTCCCTGGCGCAGCAGCGCCATGCCTAAATTGTTCTCGGACTGCCAGTTTCCGCTGGTAACTTGCAAGGTGTGGGTCCACAAGGTCAGGTGGTCGCTCCAGAAGCCAATCTGGCGATGCGTCACCACCATCAAGGCCAGGAGAGCAACGATGCTCGGGCCAGCCAGCAAAACAAGAGAAAGACGCCGCCGTTCGGCCCAGTCGGAAACACCCCAACACACCATGATGAAGAGACCGATGAACGGCAGGTAGGCGTAGCGATCAGCCATCGCCTGGGAGCCCACTTGCTTCAGTCCTAGCATGGGCACGAGCGTTCCCAGAAACCAGAACCATCCCACCGGAAGATAGCGATAACGGCTACCAACTATGACCAACGCGGTGATGGCCAACAGAGAGAGAAATGCAGCTGCGACGTGCCATGGGTTCAGCGAGGCGGGATGAGGATACATGGGAGCGAGCCGCGCCGGCCAGAAGGCCTTTCCAAGATAGCTTGCATAGGAGACGATGGCGTTTTCTATCCGAATGGAGAGCGGATACCAGCCCGTTGCGCCGCCCGAACTCTGCGCCTTAATGGTGATGCCCGCGCTCGCTGCGGCAAGAGCAAACAGCGGCACCTTTTCCCACACCAGGTCGGAGAAACTGCG
>JBKQKT010000455.1:0-13490 GCA_052147365.1 Candidatus Korobacteraceae bacterium
GTCGGGCGAGCACTTGCGTACGACGAAAAACTCCGGCTGCTGAGAGTTGCGGCCTCTCGCCCTGAATGGCAAAACGCAGCCTGGGCTGCGTCTCTCGCCCTGAACACGACGATGCGAGGCTGTGAGATCAAGCAATTGCGCTGGCACGATGTTGACCTAATGGAAAAAACGGTCACCATTCGCAAGAGCAAGACCGAGGCTGGTGAAAGGGTGATTCCGCTTAACGCCGATGCGTGGAATGCCATTCTTTCGCTCTACAGACGCGCACAGGGGCTTGCAGACGTGCGGCCTGAGCATTATGTATTCCCCGCTTGTGAAGCCTCGCATTTCGACCCTACGCGGCCTCAGGCAAGCTGGCGAACGGCATGGCGCAATCTCCGCAAGGCTGCGGGGTTGCCCACGCTGCGCTTCCACGACCTTCGGCACCATGCGATCACCGAGCTTGCCGAATCTCAAGCGAGCGACAGCACGGTTATGGCGATTGCGGGTCACGTCTCACCCAAGATGCTCCAGCATTACTCGCACGTCCGGCTACAGGCGAAGCGGAGCGCACTCGACGCACTCTCCACAAGGCGGGCGGATTTGCCGAATTTAGGGGGCAAAACCGAGGGTTACGACACAAACCACGACACAAAACCGTGCGAGGCTGCAGCGGAGTACCCACAAGTCATTGAAAATATGGTGGAGCTAGTCGGGATCGAACCGACGACCTCATCGTTGCGAACGATGCGCTCTCCCAGCTGAGCTATAGCCCCACGTGCGATGGATTAACCGGGCCGGTACGCAGTGGAAGATGAGACTTCCCGGCCAGCTTCATTATACAAACAACGGTACGCCCTTCCAACGAACAGCAAGCGCGCCTAGGTGATGTTCGCGGCGAGTCAGCTAATTCAACAAGTCAACCAGTGGCCTTAGGGGCGTTGCGCGTAATCGTCACGCGACAAGGCGTGGGCGAGTAGAACGCATATGCGTTGACGCTCACCATAGCGTGTTCGTATAGTGCGAGGGGTGCTCTGGTTCTTTATCTTCTTCTTCATTTCCGGGTTCTGCAGCATCCTCTATGAACTGGTGTGGCTTCGGCTGGCAATGGCCGCCTTCGGCGTCACCACCCCACTTGTCTCGATCGTGTTGTCGGTTTTCATGGGCGGCTTGGGCGCCGGATCCTGGATAGCCGGTGCTCTGATGCGCCGTTACGGCAATCGAATCACATTTCCCCCGCTCCGCCTTTACGCATGCAGTGAGCTTCTAATTGCGGCTTCGGCCTTGGCTGTGCCGCTGCAATTGGCTTGGGGAAACCATCTGCTCGGCCGAATGGCGGACCGCGTTCCAATCTCCTCAGGGGCGTATCATCTTGTGTCCGGGGCCTGGCTGGCGCTGACGCTGGTTCCGTGGTGCGCTTGCATGGGCGCGACCATACCTCTCGCCATGTTCGCCATTCGCAGCAGCCCGGATTACGACTCGCGCCGCTCCTTCAGCTTCCTTTATTTGTCCAATGTGCTAGGTGCGGTTGCCGGGGCCACCATTCCGCTTTTTCTGATCGAGCTTTACGGCTTTCACGGAACATTGCGCATCGGCGCATTGCTGAACACTCTGATCTTTCTCTCAGCTTTCGCCCTGACTCTGGCATCGAGTCAACGCTCCCAGGCGGTCGCGCCGGCACGCGCGGAGAAGCCCGCAGCTCCAATTCAAAGTAGTGCCGCAATACTCTGGCTGCTCTTCGCTACCGGTTTGACCACCATGGGCATGGAGGTGGTTTGGATACGCCTGTTTTCAATCTACATAGGTCCTGTCGTTTATTCGTTTGCCAGAATTCTGGCCGCATATCTCGTAGCCACGTATGCAGGGTCGCAGGTTTACCGCCTCTGGAGCCGTCGCCACACTCGTGAGAGCCCGCTGCTCTGGGTTTCGCTGGCCTTCTTTAGCTTACTGGCACTCTTAGCCGCCGATGGCCGGCTCGAGATAAGAGGTACCTTGCGCGTTCTGCTGGGAGTGGCCCCGGTGGCGGGGGTAATTGGTTTTTTGACTCCCATGTTGGTGGACCGGTGGTCGGCGGGCGACCCTGATCGCGCCGGCCGGGCCTACGCGGTCAATATCGTGGGCTGCATCCTCGGACCGCTGGTGGCCGGGTTCTTTCTTTTGCCGTGGCTCGGGGAGCGGATATCAATGCTGCTCCTGGCTCTTCCGTGGTTCGCCATGGCAATCCCTCCGCTGATTCGAGCCCCGCGACGGCTCCTGCAAGGAGCTACCGCCGGCGGCTTCGTCGTGGCTGCACTTGCCCTGTTTTTCCTCACCGAAGACTACAAGGTTGATTACCCCGAACGCGTGGAAATGCGCGACAGCACTGCCACCGTAATCGCCACCGGGTCCGGCATGGAAAAACAACTCCTGGTGAATGGTGTTGGGATGACCTCGCTGACTCCGGTCACCAAAATGATGGCTCACATGACGCTGGCTTCGCTGGCCGAACCCCCGCGCAACGTGCTCATCATCTGCTTCGGTATGGGTACTACCTTCCGCTCGGTTATCTCCTGGAACACTCCAGTAACGGTGGTGGAACTGGTTCCCAGTGTGCCCAAGCTATTCACCTACTACCATTCCGATGGCGATCAGGTTCTGGCATCGCCAATGGGTCACGTTGTCATTGACGATGGCAGGCGTTACCTGGAGCGGATGCCACAGCAGTATGACGCCATCATCATCGATCCGCCGCCGCCAGTGCCCGCTGCCGGCTCCAGCCTGCTTTACTCGCGCGACTTCTATGAAGTGGCCAAGCAACGGTTGCGTCCCGGCGGCATCCTGCAGCAGTGGCTCCCGCCCGAAGGCGACGCCACGGACCAGGCGGCCATCGCGCGTGCCCTGATGGATGTCTTCCCATATGTTCGGGTTTACGGCTCCGTTCAGGTTAAGGGATATCACTATTTGGCCAGTATGAGCCCCATCCCCATGCGTACTGCAAAGGAGATGGTAGCTCGCATGCCCGCCCCGGCAGTCGCCGACATGATCGAATGGGGGCCCGCCAGTACTCCCGTGGAACAGTTTGACCTGATGTTGTCCAATTGGTATGCCCCGCTGGAGTTGATTGCGCGCTCTCCCGATACTCCAGCACTGCAGGACGACCGGCCAGTCAATGAGTACTACCTGCTGCGCGAGCTTTTCCCACCGAAGCGGCGGGTGGCCGCAAGTTTTCACTAGGAAGCTTGAACACATGGCAACCGTTGTCATCGGCGGACATTCACGCAGCGTAGGAAAAACCAGCGTTGTCGCCGGCCTCGTTGCTGCCCTGCCTGAGCTCCACTGGACGGCCGTCAAGATCACGCAATACGGACACGGCATCTGCTCCGCTGACGGAGCGCCTTGCGATTGCGCCACCGACGACCATTCCTGGGCCATCACCGAGGAACGCGACCGCAGTGGCGACAGCGACAGCTCGCGCTTTCTTGTTGCCGGCGCAGCACGTTCGCTATGGGTGAGGACGCGCCAGGGAATGTTGGCGGAAGCCATGCCGCGGCTGCGCCAGGAGCTGGCTCACGGCGAGAACGCCATCCTCGAGTCCAACTCGGTGATGCGTTTCCTGCGACCCGACCTTTACATCACCGTGCTCGATGCGTCCACGGCCGACTTCAAGACTTCGGCACAAGAGTTCCTTGATCGCGCCGATGCCGTGGTGCTGCACGACGGGAGCAATCAGGTCGCCTGGGCTAACGTCTCGTTGAAACCCGTAGCTGGCAAACCGATCTTCCGAATCCGCCCGCCGGAATATGTCACGGCGGAGCTGGTGGAATTCGTGCGCGATAAACTTCACCACAGAGACACAGAGGCACAGAAGAGCACGTAGCTTTCGCCGCCTGCTATTCGCTGCTTATTTCCGCTCTGCTAATCAATCTATTTTCATCTCGAATCCGTAATCGGTTTTCTTGACTTGATTTCTCTGTGCCTCTGTCCCTCTGTGGTGAATCGTTCAGATAGAATCGCCTCTGAACCAGGATGGAAAATCGCAGCCAAATCCGCCCATTCGAAGTCCTTTTTGACCATGCCGAGCCGAGTCCGCTCGACGATGAGGCCTACGCGCTCTACGGCAATTTCGGCTTCCCTGCCCCGCCTGCCGGCCGACCCTGGATTTACTCCAACTTCGTGCAGTCGCTCGACGGCATCACCACACTGCTGGGCAAGCATGGTTCCGGCGGCGAAATCTCGCAGTCGCGCGAAGATCGCTGGCTGATGGACTTGCTGCGCGCCCACGCCGACGGCCTGCTGATGGGAATAAACACGATGCTGGAAGAGCAGCGCAGCCGCGGACCCGAAAGCCGCGGAATCGTCTTTCAGGTTGCCGACCCGAAATTGCGGGCGCTCCGCCAGCGCCTAGTCAAAGGGCGGGAGCGCAATATCTTCGTCACCCGTGCGGTTGGCCTCGATCTCTCGCGGCACAAAGTGTTCGACGGCGACGTAGTCGATGCGGCAATTCTTACCTCGCCCGCCGGCGCCGCCCGCCTGCGGTCACAGGCCAGCCATCCGCATGTCACGATCCTTGCGGCTGGCGATGGCGAGTCGTTCGATTTGCCGCTGGCGATCCGCAAGCTGCGCGAGGAACTGGGCGTTGAGTATCTGCTCTGTGAAGGCGGGCCGACTCTCTACGGCAGCCTGGCGCGCGCCGATCTGGTGGATGAAAAGTTCATGACGATTTCGCCGGTTGAGGTCGGCCAACTTGTGCCGCCGGAACAAGAGCGCCTCCCGCGCGAAACCCAGATCTCCCCGCTGCTGCGACCGACGGTTTTCGGCGGGCCGGGATTTACTCGCGAGCACATCACACATTGGACATGGCTGAGCTGCCGGAAGGTGGGCGATCACCAGTTCAATCGCTATCGTCGAAAGCGAAATTAGTGCCGAAGCCGTTCCCCTATTCCCCTCGCGAGCTGGTTACCCTCCCTGCCAGAAGTTACGAAAGTACAGTTACCCTACCTGTACCTTCGTAACTTGAACACCCCAGGATTCTGGGATACGCTGCGGCCAGGTACCTAGTGTGCGCGCCCGCCGGGTGGTTGTGTGCCTCGGCGAGTAACGTTCTTTGACAAGTCAGTCCGGAGGCCACGGTCGCCGTTGGCTGTCGGTGCTCTCCTCCTCGTTCGATTTCATGGGCTCGGAGACCAGGGGGCTTCCCCGATAAGGGGGCACGTCTTTCGGGAAGATACATTCCTCAACACCCTCATAGTTGCTGTACCGCGAGGGGTGGAGCACGCCTTCCAGGCGTGCACAGAGTAAAACATCGGAAATTCGCGCTTTAGCGCCTGAGGTAATGGTCTGTCGTTACCGCAACGGCTAAAGCCAGTACGAAAAGGACAGCCAAATGCACCGCTGAAAGCCGTGCTCCACCCCGTTGGCGCATAAACGCCGGACCTATCTAAGTCGTTGTTTTTGAATATTATACGATAAAGCCTTGTGGTTCAATTGCTTGCATCGAAATCTGCAAGGAACTGATTCTGTTTAGGTTTATCCGTACATAACTGAACAGCAAGTACTTAGGGAGGCCGAATTCTCCGTAAGTTGTTGAAAGTTAGTCGAGATTAGGCGAACACTTAACGAAAGGGGGGAGGGGGGCAACCAAGGGGTACATACCACCCATAGTACAGTGTGGATTCTTGACGAGTCTCTAGTCCGGCCGAAACCGGTTAGCTGAATCTATTTGGCGACGAAGACCAGGAAGTAATCCACCTTGTCCGCCTTGACCAGGTCGTCATGTTCCTCAAGCAACCGGTAGCCGGCCTGCCCTGTCTCGCTGATGACGGTCTGCTTCTGCACGCCGTGATCTGTGCCGTTACCAGTGCGGTCGATGATGCCAACGCGGGCGCCCGGCCTCAAAGAACTGCGCAGATTGCGCAACAGCGTCACCGGATTAGCGACCTCGTGGTAGGTCTTGAGCAGCAGCACGGAATCAACGCTGTCGGCGGGAAGCTCTGGGTCGTCAGGCTTGCTCAGGATGGTCTTCACGTTACGCAGTTGCTCCTTGTTGATTCGCCGGTCAATGTATTCAACTGCTTCGGGGTTGATGTCCACGGCATACACCACGCCCTTATCGGTCACTCGCTTCGCCGCTTGGACCGTAAACCAGCCGGAGCCCGCGCCGATGTCGGCAACGTGCTTTCCGGGCGTGATGGCGAGGATGTCCATAACCTGATTAATGTGCAGGCGTTCGTCGCGTCCCGGCGTCTCAAAGATGGAGAGGTCGCCGCTGTAAGGAGTGCTGGTTTTGCGTTGCGGTGCCGAGGAAATTTGGGCGAAAGAGGTTGACGCTGAACAGAGACACAGGGCCAACAGCAGCGGAATCGCGAATGTCAAACGTCGGGAGAGCATGACACAACCTTTAGACTCATTCGATTCAAGATGGTGAGGCGGTGGCTCAGGACGCAAGTCGCTGAATGCTCGGTGCTAATTGCTAACTGCTCGGTGCTAAACTCGACCCATGGCTTTCCGCGGTTCGAACCATGATTCGAATGCCGGTCCCGCGAGGACTCCTCCCGATGATACGCGCCAGGAAGCGGCGTACCTCAAGATGCTGGGCGACCAGCAGTGTCCGGTCTCGATCAAGCTGCTGGATGGCAGCGTCGTCCGTGGCTGGATTGAGTATTACGACCGGCGCATGGTACGGCTGACGCGTGAAGGCAAAGCCAACCTGTTCATCTTCAAGCACGAGATCGCCTACATCGCCGAAGACGCGGAACCCCAGCCGCGCTCCGGCAACCTGCCCGGTGCGAAGAACGGCAACTCCACGAGTGCCGCCAAATGACAAAATACCGGCCCGAGGTGGAAGCGATCGCGCGTGAGGCGGGCGCCCTCCTCATGAGCTACTTCGCGCGCCACATCGCCTTCGAGTACAAAGGCGACGTCGACCTGGTAACCGAGGCCGATCGCGCCTCGGAGAAGTTGATCGTCGAGCGTCTGCGCGCGCGCTGGCCGGAATACGGCATCGTTGGCGAGGAAGGCACGCGCAGTGACATGGAGGCCGACTATCGCTGGTACGTCGATCCGCTCGATGGCACAACGAATTTTGCGCACGGGTTCCCGGTTTTCTGCGTTTCAATTGCGCTGGTGCACAAGGCCACCCCAACAAGCGCAAAATCGGCGCTTGTTGAGGACCCCGGGAAACAAGACGGCGAACTGTTGGCTGGTGTCCTCTACGATCCGACTCGTAACGAGATGTTTTCCGCTGAGCGCGGCCAGGGCGCTACGCTGAACGGAAAGGCGATCCAGGTTTCCCAGACGAAAAGGCTGTCGGAATCGCTCTTAGCCACGGGCTTTCCCAGCCACAAGCGGCACCAGAACCCTAACATCCACTTCTATCACCAGATCACCTTGCGCTCACACGGCGTGCGACGGGCGGGTTCGGCAGCGCTCGACCTGGCCAACGTGGCCTGCGGCCGCTACGACGGGTTCTGGGAATTCAACCTCAATCCCTGGGATACCGCGGCGGGCGCGTTACTCGTAGAAGAAGCGGGCGGAAAAGTTACCCGCTTCGACGGCTCGCCGTATCGTCTCGACAGCCGTGAGGTGCTGGCCAGCAACGGCCTCATCCACGAGAAATTGATGAAGAATTTTCGGGAGATCTTCGCGGGGCGTGGGCTGGAGGAGTTGCCTTCGGCGGTGGAATACGCAAAATCTCGCGAGTAGCTGCGTCATTCCGTCGGGGAATGTGTTTAACAGCGAGGAGGTTTTTCTCCATGAGCAGGTTGGCGAACCGTACGATCATCTCCTCGTTCTGTGTGTTTTGCCTCTGTGCGCTGGCGCAGGAAAATCAAGTCGTAAAGGTCGGCGTTGCGATAATGCAAAACAAGGCGGGCCGCAGCGTGTCCGGCAACATGGAACGCAACCGGTTGGTGGCGGCGCTGAATCAGCTCAAGCCGGACAAGAAGACGCATCTCAAATTGCAAGCTGTTCCGTTGGAAGGCATGACTCCCGACGACGCTGCCAACGAAGCCCAGCAGAAGAAATGCGCTTACGTGGTGTACACCACGCTGGTCGAACTTCAGTCCTCGACCGATCCCACGACGCGGCCCCGGCCGGGTACGGGCACGATTCAAACCAATCCGAATGGCGTGTGGGGCATGCCTAACAATCCCGAAACTGGAGCGATGAATCCAGAGTACGCAGCAACGGTGGAATATCGCCTGTACCGCGCCGGGGACTCCGGCTCCATTGCGGGGGCTCCTTTCTCCAACCGGCAAGCTGGGGACGAAGAGACCGTGGTTGCGGGAGTGATGAACCGGATTGCCAACCAGGTCTTTGCCGAGATCAAGAAGGGGCCGCTGCCGCTGCAGGAGTAGCTCGCGGGAGCCGTCCGCCGACGTTATTCTGCGGTAAAATCACGCAGTGAACAATTCGCTTCTGAACCGAGCCGTAGCTAAGCGCCCCGACATGGTCCGTCTCGCGGGGCGCATTCTGTTCCTTACCGAAGACCCTGAACTCATCAAGCGGCAGCTTGCCGGTGAAGACCTTTCCTGGGACACACAGCATCCGGAGCGCAATCCTAAGCTGCGCGATGACATCTCCACCGACGAAATCACGCCGGCGCACATTTGCTTCTTCTTCGATGAGACGCTGGGCGAATTTCCCTACACCGGCCTGAAATGCGGCAATGAGCTTCCCATCGGGCGCGGCGACGTCAAGCGCGGCGGCTTTGTGGCGGCGGTCAGCGGCAAGCGGCGCGGCAAGGGCTCCAGCCGCGAGCAGTCGCCGTATGCCGAGATGTCAGCCGGAATCAAGCTGGTGATCGCGGAAAATATCGAGCGCATTTACAAGCAGAATTGCCAGAACCTCGGCGTGCTGACGGCGACCGATTTCGGGCTCATTGACAAAATTCGTCGTGGCGAAGAAATTCCGCTAACGGAGTTCACCCAGGGCGAGGACGAAATTACGCGCCAGGTGATCGAATATGGCGGCCTCTTCCCTTTCAATGTCGCGCGCATGCAGGGCAAGGTTTTCCTGCCGCCCATCACCACCAAGCCACGCCCGATGACCATTGCGGAGAAGATTTTCGCGCGCCATATGCTGCGCGACACCAAACGCGTCGGTGTCGAGGCGGTAAAGCCCGGCGACACCGGTTTCGCGCGCACTGATCTGCGCTTCAGCCACGAATACGTCACGCCAATGGCGGCAATTTTCTTCGAGCATTTTCTCGGCAAAGAGGAGCCGGTCACCGATCCGAGTACGGTCCTGTTCTTCCGCGACCACCTTACATTTCTCGACGAGGTGCTGTCAGAGGAGAAGCGCAAGATGGGACTGCTCGATCTGGCGTCGCAGTTGAAGCTGAAGCAGGAGGAGTTCGCCAAGTCGCGCGGCATCAAGCTGCACGGAGAGCTGCGCGACCGCAAGGGCTCGGAGGGAATCTGCCACTCCATCGTCACCGAGAGCTACGCGCTTCCCGGCCAGCTCAATGTCGGCTCCGATTCGCATACCCCGCACGTGGGCGCGATGGGCTGCGTGGCCTTCGGAATCGGCACGACCGATGTGTTTAACTCATGGTTTACCAAGGATGTACGAGTAAAGGTTCCAGAATCAGTTAAGGTTGTGGTCCGCGGCCAGAAGCGCGAGAACGTCACCGCGAAGGACTTCATCCTGAAGTTGCTCTCGCTGGAGTACATCCGCTCCGGCAAAGCATTGGCCAAGGTTATTGAATACACGGGCGAGGCCATCGAGGCGTTGGGCGTGGATGAGCGCGCCACCATGACCAACATGGCAGCCGAGATCGGCGGATTCACCGGCATTGTTGCTCCCGACCAGAAGGTAGTGGAATTCCTGGTCGAGCGGCGCGGCATGAGCAGAAACGAGGCGGAGACCCTGGTCGAGGGACTGTATAGCGATCCCGATGCGCACTACGCCCACGTGATTGAACTTGACGCGGCGGACATTTATCCCATGGTGGCAACGCCGGGCGATCCGGGCAACGGCAAGTTCGTGCGCGAACTGAACACGCCAGTTCCCATCGAGATCGCTTATGGCGGCACCTGCACGGCGGGCAAGAACGAAGACATGGACATGTACGCGGCGGTGCTCAGCGATGCGCTGAAGCGCGGCCGTCGCGTGGCGGACAGTTGCAAGTTCTATCTTCAGTTCGGTTCGCAGGAGACGCGCGAGTACTGCCTGCGCAAGGGCTATCTTGACATCTTCCGCCGGGCTGGGGCTACCGTCATTGAGCCAAGTTGCGGGGCTTGCATCAATGCAGGACCAGGAGTATCCACGCGGCCCGACCAGGTGGTGATCAGCGCGCAAAAC
Source organism: Candidatus Korobacteraceae bacterium (assembly GCA_052147365.1). Taxonomy (GTDB): domain Bacteria; phylum Acidobacteriota; class Terriglobia; order Terriglobales; family Acidobacteriaceae; genus Bog-257. The sequence goes on from JBKQKT010000455.1 coordinate 10,261, forward strand.
CGGAACTTCCCGGGACGCAGCGGTCCGGGGCAGATGTATCTGGCGAGTCCGCTGACGGTAGCGGCCAGCGCGATTGCGGGCTACATCGTGGAGTACGAACCCGCGAGCCAGCGCGAGCCCGCTCGCGTGGCGTAAGGCTGCGCGGGGGCGATGTTTTTGATACTATCGATGTATCGCTTCCAGCCGGGGTAAATACCACTTCGAAGGTTGTTGGGGAGAATCTAGTTTATGACCTATGTGATCGCGGAACCTTGTATTGGCACAAAGGACACCGCCTGTGTCGATGCCTGTCCGGTGGACTGCATCCACCCCAAGAAGGACAGTGAGAAGTTTGCGGCCGAAGAGATGATCTATATCGATCCGGTCGAGTGCATCGACTGCGGCGCGTGCGTGCCCGTCTGCCCGGTTTCGGCGATCTTCGCGCTCGACGATTTGCCGGAGAAGTGGAAGGAATACACCGAGCGTAACGCCAAGTATTTCGGGCGCTAAGTGGTCTTCCAGAAAATAAAACAGGCACACCGCGTGGGTGTGCCTTTTGTTCTCCGGTCGCGTTGTTACGTTAGTTGCTCAATCTTGTCGATCAGCACCTCGGGCGGGTCGCCTTTGGTGATGAACGCATTGGCAAGCTCCAGCGCTTCCGGCGGCAGCGAGAAATAGGCGGAGAAGAAGATGATGGGAACATCCGCGCGGCGCCGGCGCAACTCGGCGGCTACCTGGCCGCCATTCAGGCCCGGCATGTAGTAGTCGAGCACGACTACATCCACGTCGTTCGTATCGAACATGTCGATGCCCTGTTGCCCGCTGGTAGCGGTCAGCACGTTAAAGCCGGCACCCTCCAGCATCAGCTTGCGTACGCGCAGACCGATGGTCTCATCGTCCACGCAAAGCACGGTCTTGGGCAGGACAGCTCTCATCCAGCTCACCCTTGTTTCCGATTGCATCGAGTTTTCCAACACGGCCTTGTGTGGTGCTTCGCGTTATGGAGGTTGGGCATTCGTTGCCGCTTACGGCGAAAGCAGCGCTAGGTAACTTATTACCCCTAAATTGGTTATTTGCCCATGACTAAAACGTCGTAGATGGCCTATTCCACACAGGATGAAAGACTTACTGAAGGAAGGCGTAACTACTATCAACTCCGCAGGCTGTGTTTCTGCGCCTGAAATGATCAGCTTTCCACGAGCGGCCTTTTCCAGCGACTAAGGTCGGTGGCTCCTCTGCCAATGCCAAGAGACAAGCAATTCCTTGTCTTTTACAGTGGCAGGTTTTCGCAAGAACTTGCGTCGAAGCGATGGGGTCTTGAGGGAGCTTGAACCGGATTTCGCTCTGCACATCCGGCGTGGTATTTTCAAAGACTTACTGACAACCCCATGATCCGCTCTTACAAAGGAATTACGCCGGCTTTTCCACCCTCGTGCTATGTGGATGAATCGGCGCAGCTCATAGGCGACGTAGTGCTGGGCGAGAACACTAGCGTCTGGATGAACGCGGTGCTGCGCGGCGATGTGCACCATATCCGGGTGGGCGCCAATAGCAACATCCAGGATTGCAGCGTCTTGCATGGCATGTTGAAGCAGTGGCCGGTGGAAGTTGGCGATTGGGTCACCGTCGGCCACTCGGTCACGCTGCACGGGTGCGTGGTCGAAGACCGCTGCCTCATTGGCATGGGCGTGGTTATCCTAAATGGTGCGCGCATTGGCGCAGGGTCGATTATCGCGGCCGGTACGCTGATTCCCGAGGGCACGGTCGTGGAGCCGGGCTCGCTGTGGATGGGCATGCCGGGCAAGTTCCGCAAGAAGCTTGACGGGGACGAAATGATCCTGCGGTATGCAAGGAATTATCTGGGGTACAGGGAACAGTATTTGTTCGAGATGAAGAAGTAGTGGTGGAGGGGCATGGCTTTAGCCGTGCCGTTAGGAGGGACTCGCGCTTTAGCCTTGGCGGTCGATACCCGCGGCTGAAGCCGACCCTTTAAGAAAGCACCCGATTTCGCAGGACTAAAGTCCAGCGCTTCCACCGGAAGAAAAATGCCTCACCGGGCGATTTCCGAACGCTACTGGCGACTGCCAACTGATTCCGATGATTAAAGCCGTCCGAGGAACTCGCGACCTAATCCCGCCCGACACCGACCTCTGGAACCGAGTCGAGGCGAAGGTGCGTGATGTTCTGGCACGCTACAACTACCACGAGATCCGTACTCCCATCTTCGAGGACACGCAGTTGTTCTCACGCAGCGTCGGCGAAGAAACCGACATCGTCTCCAAAGAAATGTTCACCTGGGAGGACCGCGGCCGCGCGCAAAGCGACAAGACGCAGTCGCTCACTTTGCGGCCCGAGAACACGGCCGGCGTGGTGCGCGCCTATATCGAGCATGGCTTCGACAAGAAGGGAACGCTACAGAAGCTTTACTACATTGGCGCACAGTTCCGCCGCGAGCGGCCACAAAAGGGGCGCTACCGCCAGTTCTATCAGATTGGCGCGGAGATCATTGGGCCGCCGAGTGCAGGCAGCGAGTCCCCGGCGCGCGACGCGGAGTTGCTGGAGATGCTGGCCACGCTGCTGGATGAAGTCGGCCTGCGTGGCTGGCAATTGCAGTTGAATTCCGTCGGATGCGCCGCGGATCGCGCGCGTTACAACACGGCGTTGCGCGAGGCACTCGCGCCTGTTGTGCATCAGATGTGCCCTGACTGCCAGCGCCGAGCGGAGACCAATCCGCTGCGCGTGCTCGACTGCAAGGTGCCGCAGGACCAGCCCATCATCGAGAAGTTGCCAAGGATATTGCAGTATCTTGACGAACCCTGCCGCGAACACTTCGCAGCCGTGCGCGCAATGTTGGAGGCCGTTGGCATCCCGTACATGATCAACGAGCGCATGGTGCGCGGGCTGGATTACTACACGCGTACGACCTTTGAGTTCACGCACGGCGGCCTGGGCGCGCAGAGTGCTGTCCTGGGTGGCGGACGATACGATGGACTGTCCGAGTCGCTGGATGGGCCGAAAGCTCCGGGCATCGGATTCGCCATCGGTGAAGATCGGCTGATTCTTGCATTGCAGTCAGAGGGCGAAACGGCAGCGGAGAAGGTGCAGGCGTATGTCGCTCCACTCGGAGCGGGAATGAACGTGCATGCGCTGAAGCTGGCGCGAGAGTTGCGACGCGCTGGTGTCAGTGCCGACCTGGGTGATGAGTCCTTCCGGCTGAAGAAGTCATTCGAACTGGCGGAGAAGGCCGGCGC